>JBOICJ010000105.1:0-3090 GCA_050740035.1 Stenotrophobium sp.
TTCCTGCCCAGCGATCTGCCGGCGCCACCGATCTACAGCAAGGTAAATCCCGCCGACACGCCGGTGCTGACGCTGGGACTGACCTCGAAAACCCTGCCGCTGCCGCAGGTCGAGGACCTCGCCGACACGCGGCTGGCGCAGAAGATTTCGCAGATCGCCGGCGTCGGCCTGGTCACGCTCAGCGGCGGCCAGCGGCCGGCGATGCGCGTCGAGGCCAATCCCAAGGCGCTCGCCGCCTACGGCCTGAGCCTCGACGACCTGCGCACTGCCATCGGCAACGCCAACGTCAACGGCGCCAAGGGCAGCTTCGACGGCCCGACCCGCGCCTACACCATCGACGCCAATGACCAGCTCAAGTCCGCCGACGATTACCGCAAGATCGTATTGGCCTATCGCAACGGCGCGGCGATTTATCTGTCCGATGTCGCGCAGGTGACTTCGTCTGCCGAGAACGTGCGGCTCGCGGCGTGGATGAACAAGACGCCGGCGGTGATTCTCAACATCCAGCGCCAGCCCGGCGCCAACGTCATCGAAGTGGTGGATCGCATCAAGGCGCTGCTGCCGAGCCTGCGCGAAAGCCTGCCAACCTCGGTGGACGTGACGCTGCTGTCCGACCGTACCACTACGATCCGCGCCTCGGTGCACGACGTGCAGTTCGAACTGGCCCTGGCGGTGGCGCTGGTGGTGATGGTGATCTTCCTGTTCCTGCGCAGCGTGCCCGCCACCATCATTCCCAGCCTGTCGGTGCCGCTGTCGCTGATCGGCACGTTTGGCGTGATGTACCTCGCCGGCTTCAGCCTCAACAATCTCACCTTGATGGCGCTGACCATCGCCACCGGCTTCGTGGTGGACGACGCCATCGTCATGATCGAAAACATCTCGCGCTACATCGAAGAAGGCGAGCCGCCGCTGGAGGCGGCGCTGAAAGGCTCGAAACAGATCGGCTTCACCATCGTCTCGCTGACGGTGTCGCTGATCGCGGTGCTGATCCCGCTGCTGTTCATGGGCGACGTGGTCGGCCGGCTGTTCCGCGAATTCGCGATCACGCTGGCGGTCACCATCGTCATCTCCGCGATCGTGTCGCTGACGCTGGTGCCGATGCTCTGCGCCAAGCTCCTGCGCCACACGCCGGAAGCACAGCAGGGCCGCTTCTATCGCGCGGCCGGACAGTGGATCGACCGGCTCATCGCGCACTACGGTCGCTGGCTGAACTGGGTGCTCGACCGCCAGACCGCGACGCTGTGGCTGGCGATCGGCACATTTGCGCTGACCGCGCTGCTC
This sequence comes from Stenotrophobium sp., assembly GCA_050740035.1. GTDB lineage: Bacteria > Pseudomonadota > Gammaproteobacteria > Nevskiales > Nevskiaceae > Stenotrophobium. The sequence continues at coordinate 1,282 of JBOICJ010000105.1, forward strand.
TACATTTACATTCCCAAGGGATTTTTCCCGGTGCAGGACACCGGCCAGTTGCAGGCCATCACCGAAGCGCCGCAGTCGATTTCCTTCGCCGCGATGTCGCAGCGGCAGCAGGCGCTGGCGCAGGTCATGCTCGAAGATCACGACGTCGACAGCATTTCATCGTTCATCGGCGTCGACGGCACCAACACCACGCTCAACAGCGGCCGCATGCTGATCAGCCTCAAGCCGCACGACCAGCGCGACGGCGCGACGGCCATCATGACCCGGTTGCAGCAGGCCGCGGCGCAAGTGCCCGGCATCAAACTGTACCTGCAACCGGTGCAGGATCTCACCATCGAAGACCGCGTCAGCCGCACGCAATACCAGTTCACGGTGGAGGATTCCGACCCGGACGTGCTAGCGCAGTGGGTGCCGAAACTGGTGACGGCGCTGTCGCGGCAGCCGCAACTCGCCGGCGTCGCCAGCGACCTGCAGCAGCAGGGCCTTGCGATCTACATCCAGATCGACCGCGACACCGCCGGCCGGCTGGGCATCACGCCGGCGGCCATCGACAGCGTGCTGTACAGCGCCTTCGGGCAGCGGCTGGTCTCCACCATCTTCACGCAGGCCAACCAGTACCGTGTGGTGCTCGAAGCGGCCCCGGGCATGCGCGAAGGCCCGCAGGCGATCGCCGGCCTCTACGTGGCCGCCGCCAACGGCGCACAGATTCCGCTGACCGCGATCACCCACATCACCGAGCGCTCCGCGCCGCTGGTGATCAACCACCTTGGCCAGTTTCCGTCGACGACCCTCTCGTTCAATCTTGCGCCCGGCGCATCGCTCGGCGCGGCGGTGCAAGCCATCCAGCAAACCGAGCAGGACATCGGCCTGCCGGCCAGCATGCAGACCCGTTTCCAGGGTGCGGCGCTGGCGTTCCAGTCGTCGCTGAGCAATACCCTGCTGCTGATCCTGGCGGCGGTGGTGACGATGTACATCGTGCTCGGCGTGCTCTACGAGAGCTACATCCATCCGCTCACGATTCTTTCGACGCTGCCCTCGGCCGGCGTCGGCGCGCTGCTGGCGCTGATGCTGTTCCGCAGCGACCTCGATATCATCGGCATCATCGGCATCATCCTGCTGATCGGCATCGTCAAGAAGAACGCGATCATGATGATCGACTTCGCGCTCGACGCCGAGCGCAACGAAGGCAAGCCGCCGCGCGAGGCGATCTATCAAGCCTGTCTGCTGCGTTTCCGGCCGATCCTGATGACCACGCTGTCGGCGCTGCTCGCGGCGCTGCCGCTGATGCTGGGCAGCGGCGTCGGCTCGGAACTGCGTCATCCGCTGGGCATCACCATCGTCGGCGGACTCATCGTCAGCCAGATGCTGACCCTGTTCACGACGCCGGTGATCTACCTCGCCTTCGACCGCATGGCGCGCACCGTCGCACGCCACCGCCGGAGGCATGACGACGCCACCACCGACGGTGTCCTGCCGTGATCAATCCATCCGCCCCTTTCATCCGGCGACCGGTGGCGACCACGCTGCTGACGCTGGCGATCGCGCTCGCCGGCATCGTCGCGTTCCGCGTGCTGCCGGTGGCGCCGTTGCCGCAAGTGGATTTTCCGACCATCTCGGTCTCCGCCAATCTGCCGGGCGCCAGCCCGGAGATCATGGCAAGCAGCGTCGCCACGCCGCTGGAGCGCCAGCTCGGCCGCATCGCCGGCGTCACTGAAATGACTTCATCGAGCACACAAGGCTCGACGCGCATTGTCCTGCAGTTCGATCTCAGCCGCGACATCGACGGTGCCGCGCGCGACGTGCAGGCCG
>JBOICJ010000106.1:0-4331 GCA_050740035.1 Stenotrophobium sp.
GCACGTACCAGCGCTCCACGGTGATCAGTTGCGCCACCGAAATCAGCTGTGTGAACCAGACGTTCATGACGTCGGCCGCGCAGCCGTAATCCTGGATTTCCACCGAGTGATAAACCGCGTCTTCGTAAAACGAATTTTCGCGGTTCCATGCGGCAGCGCGGCGGTGTACCTCGATGATGGTGTCTTCCGAGGAATTCCTCAGTTGCTCCGACAGGAAGGAGGAAAACAATGCGTGATATTTGAACCAGCCCAGGGTGGAATCGAGGCTGCGCAGAAAAAGACCCGAGCGTTCCAGGTGAACCAGGATTTCCTGCGAGTCGCTGCGGCCGGTGGCGGCATCGCACAGGGATGCGCACAGTCGTGGCAGCAATGAAGTCTTGAGCAGGAACTCCTGTATCGGCGGCGGCTGCAGAGCCAGCACGTTGTCGGCAAGATAATCCGCCAGCTCCCGCGGACGATAGGTGCCGAGGTCGCCGAGCGCCTTGCGCACGGATGGATTGATCAGCGTCAGGCGGAACAGTTGCAACGCCGCCGGCCAGCCCTCGGTTTTGCGGTAGATCGATTTGAGTTCGTCCTCGTTGATCCAGAGATGTTGCGCTTCCGAGAAAAACTGCGTCGTTTCGCTGGCCGAGAAGCGCAGGTCGTCGGCGTTGAAACTCAGCGCCTGCTTGTTCACCACGAGTCTGGAGAGGCCGATGTCGGGCATCGACCGCGAGCCGATGAAAACCATCACGTTCTCGGGCAGGTGATCGAGCAGCTCGCGGAAGAACGCGAGGATCACTTTGTTGGTGAGCGACTGAAACTCGTCCAGAAACAGGCTGACCGGCCGGCCGTAGCGAATCAGGTATTCGATGAACCAGTCGGTGCGGCGCCGTCCCGGTACCGGCGCAGCGTCGTTTTGCAGCACCATGACTTTGTCGATGCTGGTGCCCAGGACATTGGCCAGCAATGCCTGGAAGTGAATCGAGAAACGACGGATATCGTTGTCGGCATCGTCGAACGTGAGCCAGCCGGTTTGCATGCCCTGGCCATCGCACACCGATTTGGCCTGTTGCAGCACCGTGGTCTTGCCGTGGCCCGCAGGCCCTTGCAGGAAAACGATGCGCGGTGGCGTTTTGGTAAAAATCCTTTCGAGGATCTCGGTCCGTGCAATCGCGCCTTGATAGCCCGGCGGTGCGAAAAGCTTGTGAGCGTAGATCTCGGTCGCAGAGCCGGGCGTTGCTGATCTGACTACACTCATCGCGGGCCGCCTCCATGCGGGGCTATCGAGACTCTTGATCGGAGTGTCGTTGGACAATCTTGGAAATGGACTCCATGAATGGCTTATCCACAAATGCAGCCGCTCACGGCGCAGGGCGCGATGAAGTATGCACTACCTGCCGGAATGACACCGTCGAAATTCATGTTGCAGTGCGATGCAAATCGAGAACATGCGCGAGTCGTGTAAAAACTACCCGTTTGTGTAGTGCGCGGACCGGGGCCAGCCTATTTAATCCATTCACGGTGTCATGTAGCTTGACGCCGATGCCATTCCGGCGCAGACCGGAGTTCGAGTAGAAAAGCCAGAGCGAGGAGCGAGCATGCTTTCATTGCGCTACCGGATTGCGAAGTGGGTAATGAGACATCGTCCGCTGACGTGGGCGGTGTTCGTGCTCATTACCGCGTTTTTCGCTGCGGGGCTGCATAACGTTCAGCTCAAGACCATCTTCTCGGACCTGCTGCCGAAGGACGATCCCTTCGTGCACGTGTTCAAGGATCACCCGAATTTCGGCAATCCGCTGACAGTCTCGATCATGGTGCGTTGCAAGAACGGCGACATCTTCAACGCCGAGACCCTGGCCAAGATATGGCAGATGACGCGCGACATCGATCTGGCGCCCGGCGTGGATCACGACCAGATCCTGTCGGTGGCGACCACCAAGGCGCGCTACGTCGAAGCGACGCCGCAGGGCATCGACATCAATCCGCTGATGTCCGACCACCCGCCGAAGACGCCGGCGGAGATCGAACAGTTCCGCGAGCGCCTCGATAAATCGCCGGGGGTCCGCAATTTCCTGGTGTCGGGCGATTACAAGTCGACGCTGATCAACGCGACCTTCATCGAGAGCCGCCTCGATTACGGCAAGACTTTCGATTTCATTCAGAACCTGAAGCAGAAGGCCGCGGACTCGAATCACGAAATCTATGTCGCCGGCCAGCCGATGCTGATCGGCTGGGTCTATCACTACGAGGACCAGGAGTTGCTGATCTTCGGAGTCACGCTGCTGGCGCTGGTGCTGGCGCTGATGCTGTACATGCGCAATGTCGTCGGCGTGGTGACGCCGATCGTGATGAGCACGACTGCGGCGATCTGGGGTTTCGGTCTGGTCGGCTGGTTGAAGTCGCCGATCGAGCCGCTGCTGATGATCGTGCCCCTGCTGCTGGTGGCGCGATCGTTCTCGCACTGCGTGCAGTTCACCGAGCGCTATTACGAAATCTACGTGCACGTCAAGGACCGGGTGAAGGCCGCCGAGATCACCATGGGCGTGATGATGGCGCCGTCGGTGCTGGGCATCTTCACCGATATCGTCGGCATTTTCCTGATTGCGCTGGCGCCGATTCCGGCGATGCAGCGCTTTGCCCTGTTCTGCGGATTCTGGGCGGTGTGGCTGATTCCGACCGGTGTCGTGCTGATCTCGCTGCTGCTGGCCTCGATGCCAGCGCCGAAGAACGTCGAGCGCATGGTCGGCCAGAACACGCAGGCCGGGATACATCATCTGATCGCGCGCCTGCTGGCAGGCGTTGCCAGCATCACGTTCGGCAAGCGCGCACGCGTGACCACCGCGATCATGGTGGTTGTCGGCGCATTTGCCACCTATACCGCGGTGCAGATCAAGATCGGCAATCCGGTGGAAGGCAGCAATCTGTTGTGGCCGGATTCGGAGTACAACACCGCGATTCGCAACATCGACAAGAACTTCCCGGGAACCAATACGCTGGAAGTGATCTTCGAGGGCAAGAAGACTGGCAATCCGATCCGTGCATTGCATCAGGCCGACACCATCAGCACCGAGTTGCGTCTGCAGAATCTGATCGAGCGCATGCCTAATCCGCCGCGTGCGACGATGTCGATGGGCGACTACCTGATGCAGGGCAATCGCCTGTACTCGGGCGGCGATCCGCGCTGGATGCCGCTCGACACCAACGACCGCGCAACCAATGCCGCGGCCAATGCCATCATGTTCGGCAGCAGCGCCAAGGATTTTTCCAACGTCACCGATTTCAACCAGGAAAACGGTACGGTTTCGCTCTGGTACAAGGACAACAAGCAGGACACGGTGGATTCGGCGCTGGCCAACGCGCGCAAGGCGATTGCCGAAGTCGGCGCTGATCACAAGGGTTTCCGCATTCGTCTGGGCAGCGGCACGATTGCCCTGCAACAGGCGATGAACAACGTCGTCGAACGCTATCACTATGTCATTCTTGGTTTGCTCGACCTGGTGATTTTTCTCGGGTGCAGTCTGGCGTACCGCTCGTTTGTGGCCGGCATCATCCTGCTGTTCCCGGTAAACATGACCAACGTCCTGCTGTTTTCTTCGATGCAGGTGATGGGCATCGGCCTGGATATCAACTCGCTGATGATCGCGACCATCGGCGTCGGCGTCGGCATCGACTATGGCATTTACCTGTTGTCGCGCATCTGCGAGGAATACCAGAGCCATAACCACGACTGGGGCCGCACGATCACCGCGTCGCTCACCACCACCGGCAAGGCGATCCTGTTCACGGCGTCGATCATGCTGGTCGGCATCCTGCCCTGGTATTTCCTGTCGGGACTGAAATTCCTCGCCGACATGGGCTTGCTGCTGAGCTTGATCATGGTGATCAACATGGTACTGTCGCTGGTGCTGCTGCCGCTGGTGGTGTGGCTGGTGAAACCGAAGTTCGTGGCGCGCAAGGATTTGTTTGTGGGCGAGGGCGTCGATCTGTCCCAGTTCACCGAGACCGACCCGCCCGATGGCTCTGCCGTAACTGCATGATCGGGAAGTTACTTTGCATCTAAAAACGCAAAATTTTCGTTTCAGTGTGTACCGTCGCCCTCGTGCAAGGCTGGCGGGTACCCGTGTGCAACCTGCGGGACTCAAGGTTGTTGCGTAGAGGAGAGTGACGATGCGTCTCAAGAAATATGATTTTGACTATGGTCGCCGCATGCTGCTGCAAAAAGCCGCTATCGGTGCAAGCGCCGGCGTCCTGGCGCCGTTATGGTCGACCATCGGCAACGCCGCCGACGTGACCAAGGCCTATCCCGATGAACTGTTGTCGATCGAGATGTACACCAAGGGCAAGATCAA
>JBOICJ010000107.1:0-7062 GCA_050740035.1 Stenotrophobium sp.
GTTCATCATCTCCAATCCCAATCTGGTCATCGCCCAGTGCACAGCCGGCATCGTCGGTGCCTTTCCGGCACTCAACGCTAGGCCTGCGCCGGTGCTGGAGGAGTGGCTGCAACGCATCACCGCCGAACTTGGCGCCTGGGACGCGGCGCACCCGGACGCACCCGCCGCGCCGTTCGCGGTCAACCAGATCGTGCACAAGTCCAACGACCGGCTGATGTACGACGTCGAGCTGTGCGTGAAGTACAAGGTACCGGTGGTCATCACCTCGCTGGGCGCGCGCACCGACATCAACGACGCCATCCACGGCTACGGCGGCATCGTACTGCACGACATCATCAATAATCGTTTCGCGCGCAAGGCGGTGGAGAAAGGCGCGGACGGACTGATCGCCGTGGCCGCCGGCGCCGGTGGTCATGCCGGCACCACCTCGCCGTTTGCGCTGATCCAGGACATCCGCGAATGGTTCGATGGGCCGCTGGCGCTGTCCGGCTGCATCGCCACCGGCGGCGCCGTGCTGGCCGCGCAGGCGATGGGCGCCGACCTCGGCTATATCGGCTCGGCCTTCATCGCCACGCAGGAGGCCAACGCCGCGCCGGCCTACAAACAGGCCATCGTCGACGGCCATGCGCATGACATCGTCTACACCAACCTGTTCACCGGCGTGCACGGCAACTACCTGCGCCCAAGCATCGTCAATGCCGGCCTCGACCCGGACCAACTGCCGGAATCCGACCCGTCGAAGATGGACTTCGGCTCCGGCGGCAATACCGGGGCCAAGGCCTGGAAGGACATCTGGGGCTGCGGCCAGGGCATCGGCGCCATCAAGCAGGTGCAGTCCACCGCCGAACTGGTGGCCCGCCTGACGCGCGAATACCAGGCGGCGCAGCGCGCACTGGCGGCCTGAGGCACACACCATGCCGGTGAATCTACCGGAGGTTCCCGGCTTCGAGTGCGTCTGGCTGACGCTCGATGGCCAGCGTCGTGCGGTTTATCGCCGCGGCAAAGGTCGCGCGGTGATCGTGATGTCCGAGGTGCCGGGCATCACGCCGCAGGTAGCGCGTTTCGCCAGCCGCGTTGCCGATAACGGTTTTTCGGTCTGGATGCCACAGCTGTTCGGCACGCCGATGCGGTCGCTGACGCCAGCCAGTGTCGCCAGCACCCTGGCGCGGGTCTGCATCAGCCGCGAATTCCGCTTGCTGGCGGCCCACCAATCCAGCCCGATCGTGGACTGGTTGCGCGCTCTGGCGCGTCATGCCCATGCCGAGTGCGGCGGACCCGGCGTCGGCGCGATCGGCATGTGCCTCACCGGCAATTTCGCGCTGGCGATGATGCTGGATGCGCCGGTGATTGCACCGGTGCTGTCGCAGCCCTCGCTCCCCGGCGGCCTGACCCACGCGCAACGCTCCGCCCTGCACGCATCGCCCGCGGAGATTGCCGCCGCGCACGAGAAAATCGACCAACAGGGCGCGCGCATCCTGGGCCTGCGATTCACCGGCGACCCGATGTGCCGCAAGGAACGTTTCGAGCGGCTGCGCGAGGAATTCGGCGTGGCGTTTGAAGGGATCGAGATTCCATCGAAGTTCGCCAATCCCGCAGCCGCGAAACCGGCACATAGCGTGGTGACCACGCATCTGATCGACGAGGCAGGCCAGCCGACACGCGCCGCGCTGGACCGGGTGCTGGGATTTTTTCAGGAACAGTTGCAACCGCCGGCCTGATTCCATTTTGCGATAGAAACAGAAATTTTACTCGTCATGCCCGCGTAGGCGGGCATCCAGTTTATTCGTGGAAAACCGGCTGGATTCCAGCATGCGCGGGAATGACAAATTATTTTAGCTTCTATCAAAAACTGGAATGAACCGATGAAGCCGGACACAAGTCCGGCTTCACCCCCGCCGATAACCCGTGGCCGGCTTATTTAGGAGTCGCTGTCGCCGCCGCAGGTTTTGCCGGTGCAGCAACTTTGGCGGCACCGCGCTGATAGACGATCTTCTTGGCGCCGCCTTCACAGACGCCTACCACTTTCTGGTCCTTGACGTCGGCCACGGCCACCGCTTCCAGCGTGTAAGACTTGACGCCGTGCGACTCGATCTTCTTGGCAATCTGCGCCTTGACCTGGTCGCAGGGCGTACCGGCAAACGCCGGCAGAGCCAGCGACGCCGCCAGAATTACGGTTGCTCCCATCAAAATTTTCATGATTTTCCCCTTTGAAGATTTCCTATTGGATGCGTGCAATCTACGACTCATCGTATCTCAAACATAGCACCTGCTACCGCCATGGTATATCCGGCGCTGACGACCCCGCCAGTGCCGGCCATGCGCGACCCGCGGGTTGTTACGACACCGGCTCGTTGGCATCCAATGCCGGTCTCGATGCGTACTCCCTTGGCGGTAGTGGTTTTACATGCTTTGATGTCCCCATGCCCATACACGGACGACCCTGACATGCTCACAGTGCACCACCTCAACAACTCCCGTTCGCAGCGCGTGCTGTGGCTGCTGGAAGAACTCGGCGTCGATTATCAGATCAAGCATTATCAGCGCGACGCCAAAACCATGCTGGCGCCGCCGGAGTTGCGCAAGGTCCATCCGCTGGGCAAATCGCCGGTCATCACCGATGGCGACATCACGGTCGCCGAATCCGGCGCGATCATCGACTACATCATCGAGCGTTACGGCAACGGCCGCCTGATACCGGCCGCGGGCACGCCGGAGAAACGACGCTACACCTACTGGATGCACTACGCCGAAGGTTCGATCATGCCGCTGCTGGTGATGAAGCTGATTTTCAGCTTCATCCCAAAACGCGCACCGGCACTGATACGCCCGGTGGCCCGCGGCATCGTCGATAACGTCGAAAAGAATTTCCTCGGTCCCAACCTGGACACCCACCTCAACTACATCGAAAGCGAGCTGGCCAAAACCGGCTGGTTTGCCGGTGCGGACCTGACCGCGGCCGATGTGCAGATGAGCTTCCCGCTGGAGGCGGCAACCGCACGCAGCGGTGGCCGCAGCCGGGCCAATATCGCCGCGTTCATCGCCAGCATCCATGCCCGACCCGCCTACCAGCGCGCCTTGAAGAAAGGCGGGCCTTACGAGCTGATGAGTTAAAAAAATTTACACGCGCAATCGTTCCCGGGGGATATGTTTGCCGATATAGTTGCCACGTCTGCCAAGTTCACGAGACCTGCCATGCGCCACCGTTTCCTGCTTGCCGGCATTGCCCTGCTGATGAACCTCCCGGCCTGGAGCGCCGGACTGGTGCCCGACCTGCAACATCTCGATAGCCTGCCCATGCACGCGCTGCCGTTGCAGGTCATCAGCAGCAAGGTGCTGGCGGCGCAGTCGAAGGTCCAGCCCTACCAGTTTGCGGTCAGCGCCGCGTTGCCGCTCGGCCTGGATGGCGGCGCCTGGAAGCAACTCGACGGCGGCACCTGGTCGTGGCGCACCCGCGTCTACTCGGCCAATGCGCAAACCCTGAATTTCCACTTCGACCAGTTCAGTCTGCCGCCGGGCGGCGCCTTGTGGATCTACGACGCGCAGGGTCGGCACATCGACGGCCCCTATACCGAGTCCAGCGCGACACCGGATGGTCAGCTCTGGACCGCGGTGGTCCCCGGCGAAACGGCAGTGCTGGAAGTCCGCGTCCCGGCCACAGGGAAAAGCCTGACGCAACTGCATCTGGCCGAGGTCAACCACGGCTTCCGCGGTTTCAGCGGCAAGGCCGGCACCGGCAGCTTCGGCGACGCCGGCAGCTGCGAGACCGACGTCGCCTGCCCGGCCGGACAGAACTGGCTCAATGAAGCGCGCGCGCTGGCGCGCATCAGCATCAATGGCAACACGCTGTGCAGCGGCCAGCTGATCAACGACATCCCGCAGGACAACATCCCGTATTTCCTGACCGCCTTCCATTGCGGCGTCACCAGTTCCACCGCCAGCTCGGTGGTGTTCTACTGGAATTACCAGAACGCGAGCTGTGGCGGCAACGGCCAGGAGCCTTCCTACCAGACCCAGTCCGGTGCCACGTTTGTCGCCGGCGATCAGGGCTCCGACTTCACGCTGCTCAAGGCCGCGCAGATGCCCAGCGGTTCGTTCAACCTCTATCAATCCGGCTTCGACGCCAGCAGCAGCGATACGCCGCAATCCGGCGCCGTGGTGCATCACCCGGAAGGCGACGTCACCAAAATTTCGACCTACTCCACGCCCGCCAAGACCGCGACGACCTCGCTCTGCGAAGGCAATATCGTGGCGGGCTTGTGTCTGGGCACCTCGCATACCATCACGACCTGGGACATCACCTATTCGCAGGGCATTACCGAGCCCGGCTCATCCGGCTCGGCCTTGTACAATCAGAATCATCAGATCGTCGGCCAGCTTTCCGGCGGCAACACCAGTTGCTCGAACAGCGGCGGCGATGACGTGTACGGACGCACCGATGTCGCGTGGACCGCCAACACCGCCGCCAGCGGCCAGCTCAAAGCCTGGCTGGGCGATCCCAACAATCCGAACGCGCTCAGCGTCGGCGGCAAGAATCTCAACGGCACAGCCAGCAGTAACAGCGGCAGCAGTGGCAATGGCGGCGGCGGTGGTGGAGGCTCGTTCACGCCGCTGACGCTGGCCGCGCTGCTGCTGCTGGTCTTGCTGAAACATGCGCCCGATCTGCTGCGGCGCCATCAAGATCGTCGCTAAGTCGCCGGCGTGCAAAAACTCGTCACCCGCTCTCAGAATTAGCGTAAGATTTAATGTTATATTTTATATAATATATAATTAATAATATTATAAAATATAACAATCTCCTGCTCATTTCCAGCAACAGCGGGTGGACGGTTTTCACGGCCCGACGGAGGGTATCGGCGTCGGCCCCTGGCGCAAAACCTGCGTGGCATCCTGAGACTGTCATTTTTCAGGATGAGTTTCATGCGAATCGCACTGTTGCTGGCCAGCGCCGGATTGCTGCTGAACAGCCTCGCCTACGCCGGCAATTTCCAGCCCGACCTGAGCACGCTGGACCAGACGCCGTTCCACAGCCTACCGGCGCTGGCGGTCGCCAAGTCGGTAGCCAGCGTGCCGTCGAAAAGCCAGCCCCTGCAATTCGCCGTGGGCGTGGCGCTGCCCCTGAATCTCGACGATGGCCTGTGGCAGCAGGTCGATGCCAACACCTGGTCGTGGCGCACGCGGATTTATTCCTCCGGCGCACAGACGCTCAACTTTGTTTTCAGCAAGTTTCATCTGCCTGCGGGCGGCAGCCTGTGGATTTACGATGATGCCGGACAGGTGATTCAAGGTCCGTACACCGAGGCGCAGGTCAGTGCCGACGGCCGCTTGTGGACCGCAGTGATCCCCGGCGAGACGGCGGTACTCGAAGTGCGCGTGCCGGCCGGCAGCAGAAACCAGGTGCAACTGAAACTGGCGCAGGTCAATCACGGCTTTCGTGGCTTTGGTAAAGATGCCGTCAACATCCCCGGCATCCTCGGCCTGCCCGGCGGCTCCGGCAGTTGCGAACAGGACGTCGCCTGTCCGGTGGGCAGCAGTTGGACCAACGAAGCCAGCGCAGTCGCCCGCATCTCGATCGGCGGTGTGTTCCTCTGCAGCGGCGAGTTGGTGAACAACGTGCGGCAGGACGACACACCGTATTTTCTCACCGCCAACCACTGTGAAATCGGCCAGACCGCACTGACGCCACCGGCCTCCGTCGTGTTCTACTGGAACTATCAATACAGCCAGTGCGGCGGCGGCAGCACCAACGGCTATCTTCAGAACCAGGTCGGCAGCACGCTGGTGGCCCAGGATCGCAGCTCGGATTTTTCGCTGCTCAAACTCAGCCAGCCGCCGAATCCCGCATACCATTTGTTCCTCGCCGGCTGGGACGCCGCCAATGACACCCCGCAAAGCGGTGCCGTGCTTCATCACCCGCAGGGCGACGTCAAGAAAATAAGCACCTTCAGCAACCCGGCCAGTCGCCAGACCATCACCATCTGCGATTCATTGCTGAGCCCCTGCCCCATGTCCAGTACCCGCACCATCGCCGCCTGGCAGGTGCAGTACAGCAGCGGCGCCACCGAACCCGGATCTTCCGGCGCAGCGCTGTTCAACCAGAATCACCAGATCGTCGGGCTGCTCTCCGGCGGCTCCATCAGTTGCAGCACACGCGGCCCCAACGATTACGACTACTACGGCCGTATTGGCATGGCCTGGCAGGCCAACGCCGATGCCAGCGGTCAACTCATGGCCAGCCTCGACCCGGATAAAACCGGCGCGATGAGTCTGTGCGGGAAAACCCTCGGCATGGCGGCCTGCACCGGCACAGTCACGCCACCGCCCGACAGCAAACTGGTAGCCGCCGGCGCTGCGCAGGCGGCGACCAAGGGCGGCGGCGCCATGACCGGCATCAGTCTGATCGTGCTGATGCTGCTGGCCAGCCTCAAGCCGCTGATCGCACGACACGAATCGCGGGGCTGAAGCGCGCGCACTCTGCCTCGGGACACTCTGGCAACGACATGCGGACTGGGCCGGCGCGCTGGCCGTGGCCCATCATCTCTGCCAGAGTCGTGCCATGAACTCCGAAAAAACACCGCTCACCATCCGCGATCTGGTGATGCTGGAGCGCGTGTCCGATCCGCAACTCTCGCCCGGCGGCAAATACCTCGCGTATGTCCTGCGCAGCACAGACCTCGACGGCAACAAGGGCATCTGCGATATCGGACTGCTGAATCTGGACGCGCCCGGACAAGCGCCCCGGCCATTCACCCGCAACGGCGGCAATAACGACACGCCGCGCTGGTCGCCCGACGGCAAAACGCTCTATTTTTTATCCACGCGCTCCGGCTCGCCGCAGGTCTGGTCGCAGGCCGTGGATGACGAAATCGCAAGACAGGTCACGGCCCTGCCGCTGGACGTGAATACCTATGCCGTCGCCCCGGACGCACGCACGCTGGCCTTGTCGATGGATGTTTTTGCGGTCTGCCAGAATCTGGCGGGCACCCGCAAGCGGCTGGACGAAATGGCCGCGCGCAAAGCCACCGGCCAGTCCTATCACCAACTGTTCGTCCGCCACTGGGACAC
>JBOICJ010000108.1:0-21605 GCA_050740035.1 Stenotrophobium sp.
GCCTGCTCAGCATGGTCGCCGAAGCCGGCCTCAAGCAGCGTACGCGCAAGGTACTGCTGGTGCCGGTATTCATCGGCTACGACAAGGCCTGGGAATTGAACAGTTATTCCAAGGAACTGCGCGGCGGCGCCAAGCAGAAGGAGTCGGTGCAGGGCCTGCTCAAGGCCAGCAAGATCCTCGGCAAATCCTACGGCAAGGCCTACGTCAATTTCGGCGAGCCGATCAACCTGCAGGACTTCGCCGACCAGCAGCTGCCGGGCTGGCGCGAAAGCATCACCAGCGAATCCGAAAGCCTGCCCGAAGATTTCAAACGAATGGTGACCACCCTCGGCACCGAGCACATGCGCCGCATCAACGCCGCCGCCGTCGCCAATCCGGTCAGCGTCGCGGCGGTCGCGCTGCTGTCGTCGCCACAGCGTGCGGTCAGCGAGGAAGAACTGGTCGAGCAGACCGGCCATCTGGTCTGGCTGCTCAAGGGTCAGCACTACAGCGACCTGCAATACATTCCGGAACCCGCACCGCGCGGCATCGTCGAGTGGTCGGTGCCGATCGCGCGTATCCGGCGAATGTCCCATCCCTGGGGCGACCTGCTGGCGTTGGCCGACCGCGACGCCGTGCTGCTGACCTACAACCGCAACAACATCCAGCATCTGTTTGCGCTGCCCTCGCTGGTCGCCAACTTCTTCCGCACCCGCGGTCACCTGTCCGAAGAAGCCGTCATCACCGGCTGCCGCGCGCTGTATCCATTCCTGCGCACCGAATTTTTCCTGCGCTGGCCGCCTGAGGAATGCGAAGCGGCGGTGCGCGAATGCATCCAGATCATGGAAAAGCTCGGCCTGTTCAGTCGCGGCGACAACGGCGTGCTGCTGCGGCCGGACGTCACCCACCCGGCGTTCTCGACCTTGGCCATGCTGGGACGCATCATGAGCGAGACGCTGGAACGCTACTGCATGACCACCCTGCTGCTGGCCGAAGAGCGCAAGAACCAGCAAACCCTGGAGCGCGAAAATTTCGAGAAGGACTGCCAGTTGCTGGCCGAGCGCATGGCGATCCTCACCGGCCGCGATGCGCCGGAATTCTTCGACAAGACCCTGTTCCGCGGCCACCTCAACACCCTGATCGAAATCGGGTTGGTGATCGAAACCGACGCCAAAACCCTGTCGGTGGACGCCCGCATCGCGCGTATCGCCGAACGCTCGCTGGAACTGCTGTCCGACGAGGCCCGGCAAACCCTGATGCAACTGCTGTCGCGCCGGCGCCCGCCAGCCGATGCCAGCGTTGGCCCATCGGCCAAAAATCAGGGACCGGAATAAGCCGAATTTGCCTATCCCCCGCCATAGGACGACTTGCGTATAATCGGCCGCTGTCGAGGTGTCCAGCCTCTTTCATCCAGCTACTTACAGAAACCCGGGAGTCCTATGTCCAAGTCTTACCATTTGCTGGTGGCGCTCGTCGCCGTCAGTCTGATCACGGCCTGCAAACCGGCCGACCACAGCAGTGCAAACAGCAGCAGCGACAAGACCGCTGACGCCAGCGGCCTGACCACCGACGCCCAGAAGTTTGGCTACGCCATCGGCGTGGACCTCGGCAAATCGCTGCAACCGGTCAAAGCCGACGTGGATGTGGCCGCGCTCAAGGAAGGCCTCGATGACGTCAGCAACGGCGTCACGCCGAAGATGGACGACAAGGCGCGCGAAGAAATCAAGAACACCGTCGCCAAGAAAATGCAGCAAGAGCAGATGGAAAAGCGCATGGCCGACGGCAAGAAAGCGCAGGAAGACGGCGACAAGTTCCTCGCCGACAATGCCAAGAAGGCCGGCGTGAAAACCACCGCCAGCGGCTTGCAGTATGAAGTCGAGAAGGAAGGCACCGGCGCGCATCCCAAGGCCACGGACGAAGTCACGGTCAACTACGTCGGCACGCTGATCAACGGTGAGAAGTTCGACAGCTCCTACGACCGCAACCAGCCGGTCACCTTCCCGCTGAATCAGGTCATCCCCGGCTGGACCGAAGGCCTGCAGCTGATGACCGTCGGCTCCAAGTACAAGTTCTTCCTGCCGGCCAAGCTGGCCTACGGCGAGCGTGGCGCCGGCATGAAGATCGGCCCCAACGAAACCCTGGTGTTCGAAGTCGAGCTGCTGAGTATCGGCAAAGACAAGGCCAAGGCCGAAGCCAAGAAGTAATCGGCACGCTGCAATACCGACCCCGCCTGAATTTCAGGCGGGGTTTTCATTTGGCTCCGATAAAACCGGCAGGCGGCGGCGCGCGATCAGCCAGTACGCCGCTGGCAGCACCAGCATCGTCAGCAGCGGCGCACTGAGCATGCCGCCGATCATCGGCGCGGCGACACGTTGCATCACTTCCGAACCGACGCCATGGCCGAAGAACAGCGGCAGCAGGCCGGCGACCACCACCGTCATCGTCATCGCCAGCGGCCGCACGCGCAGCAGCGCGCCCTCGCGGATCGCCGCACGCAGATCGTCGCGGTCACGCAAGGTGCCGGCCGCACGCCGTGCCGCCACGCCATGCTCCAGATAAACCAGCATCACCACGCCGAACTCCGTGGAAACCCCGGCCAGCGCGATGAACCCGATCGCCGAAGCGACCGACAGGTTCTGTCCCAGCGCCCACATCAGCCAGACGCCGCCGACCAGTGCGAACGGCAGCATGCCGAGAATCAGCAGTGCCGACACCAGCTTGCGGAAAATCAGGTAGAGCAACAGGAAAATGATCGCCAGGGTGAACGGAACCACCACTTTCAGTCGTTGCAGCGCCTGCTGCAGGTACTCGAACTGGCCCGACCAGGCAATCGAATAGCCCGCCGGCAAGGTCACCGCCCTGGCCACCGTCGCCTGCGCATCGGCGACGTAACCGCCGAGGTCGCGCCCCGACGCCAGATCGATGTAGACGTAACCCGCCGGGCGCGTGTTCTCGGTGCGAATCATCGGCGGACCGCCGGAGACAGCGATGTCCGCGACCTGGCCGAGCGTGACGCTGGCGCCATCGGCGGTCACGATCGGCAATTGGCGCAGCGCCGGCACCGAGTCGCGCAGTGCGCGCGGATAGCGCAGGTTGATCGGGAATCGCTGCAAACCTTCGACGGTCTGGCCGATATCCTCGCCGCCCACCGCCAGTCGGATTACCCGCTGCAAGTCATCAATATTGAGCCCGTAGCGCGCCGCTGCCAGACGATCCGGACGGATGTCGATGTAATGGCCGCCGGTGACGCGCTCGGCAAACGCCGACAGCGTGCCCGGCACCCGCTTCACCGCCGCTTCGACTTCGCCGCCGATGCGGTCGATTACTTCCAGGTCGGGGCCGGTGATCTTCACACCAACCGGCGACTTGATGCCGGTGGAGAGCATGTCGATACGGTTGCGAATCGGCTGCACGAAGATGTTGGACAGGCCGGGCACCTGCAACGCCGCGTTCATCTTTGTGATCAGCCGGTCCTCAGTCATCCCGGCCGGCCATTCGTTTTGCGGCTTCAATTGCAACAGGGTCTCGAACATCTCCAGCGGCGCCGGATCGGTGGCGGTCTCTGCACGCCCGGCCTTGCCGAACACCGTCTTCACCTCGGGAAAAGTCTTGAGGATGCGGTCGGTCTGTTGCAGCAACTGCGCGGCCTTGCCGGCCGACAAGCCCGGCAGCGTCGAGGGCATGTACAGCAGGTCGCCTTCATTGAGCGGCGGCATGAACTCGCTGCCGAGTCGCGATAAAGGCAGCAGGCTCACGACCAGCACCAGCAGCGCGACGACAAGCGTCGGCCACGGCGCGGCCAGCACCGCGCGCAACAGCGGACGATAGCCCGCGATCAGCGTGCGACTCAGCGGATTACGCTGCTCGTCACGCAGCCGGCCGCGGATGAAGCTATACATCAGCACCGGCACCAGCGTCACCGACAGTCCCGCCGCCGCCGCCATCGAATAGGTCTTGGTATAGGCCAGCGGCGAAAACAGCCGCCCCGCCTGCCCACCCAGCGCGAACACCGGCACGAAGCCGAGGGTGATAATCAGCAGGCTGAAGAACAGTGCGGGGCCGACCTCGCCGGCCGCCTCCGCAATCAGCTCCAGCCGCTGCTGCGGCTGCAACACCGCCGCTTCGCCATGCTGATGGCGCCACGCCTCCAATTTCTTGTGCGCGTTCTCGATCATGACGATGGCGGCATCGACCATCGCGCCGATGGCGATGGCGATGCCACCCAGCGACATGATGTCGGCGTTGATGCCCTGCGTGCGCATGACGATGAAAGCCATCAGCACGCCCAACGGCAGCATCACCACCGCGACCAGCGCCGAACGCAGGTGGAACAGGAACGCCGCGCAGACCAGCGCGACGATCAGGAATTCCTCCAACAACTTGTGGCCGAGGTTGTTCACCGCGCGATGAATCAGCCCGGAGCGGTCGTAAGTCGGCACGATCTTCACGCCGGCCGGCAGGCTTTTCTGCAGCATTTCGATCTTTGCCTTGAGTGCGTCCAGCGTCGCCAGCGCGTTCTTGCCATAGCGCAGAATCACCACGCCGCCGGCGACCTCGCCTTCGCCATTCAGTTCGGCAACGCCACGACGCAACGCCGGGCCTGTCTTGACCCGGGCGACATCGCCCAGCGTCACCGGCGTGCCACCGGCGCCCAAACCCAGCGGGATTGCGCGGAAATCGTCCAGCGTCTTCAGATAACCGTGGACGCGCACCATGTATTCGGTTTCGCCCTGCTCGATCACCGAACCGCCGGCCTCGTTATTGGCGCCGCGCACCGCGTCCTCGACCCGCGAGATCGGGATGCCGTACGCACGCAACTTGTCCGGGGCGAGCACGATCTGGTATTCGCGCACCATGCCGCCGAGACTCGCCACTTCGGCGACGTTGGGCACGGTTTTCAACTCGTAGCGCAGGAACCAGTCCTGTAACGCGCGCAGTTGCGACAGGTCGTGCCGTCCGCTGGGATCGGTCAGCGCGTATTCGTAGATCCAGCCGACGCCGGTGGCATCCGGCCCCAGTGCCGGCTTGGCGCTGGCGGGTAGTTGCGACTGGATCTGCGACAGGTACTCCAACACCCGTGAGCGCGCCCAGTAGAGATCGGTGCCGTCCTTGAAAATCACGTAGACGAAACTCTCGCCGAAGAACGAATAGCCGCGCACCGTCTCCGCGCCCGGCACCGACAGCATCGTCGTCGTCAGCGGGTAAGTGACCTGATCCTCGACCACCTGCGGCGCCTGTCCGGGATAGGACGTGCGGATGATGACCTGCACGTCCGATAAATCCGGCAACGCGTCGAGTGGCGTGGAGAAAGCGGAAACCGCGCCCCAGCCGGCGATCAGCAGCGCCGCCATCAGCACCAGGAAACGGTTGCGCAGCGACCAGCGGATCAGCGCGGCGATCATGGTTTTGTTCCCGGCTGCATTTCCGACGAGCGTGCAGGCGCAGCCATGTCGGGCATGTCCTGCATGCCGCCGCCCACCTCGCCATCGGCATTACCCGGCTGCAAGCGCTGCAGCGCGCCGGTGAGGTTGGCCTCGGCGTCGATCAGGAACTGGCCGGAGACGACGATCTTGTCGCCTTCGTGCAAGCCATCGAACACCACGCTGCGGCGGCCATCGTCGGCGCCGAGACGCACCGGCCGCGGCAGATAGCGACCGTCGCCCGTGGCCAGCATCACCAGGCTGCGGTCGCCGTCGTGCAGCACCGCTTCATCGGGCACCGTCAGCACGCCGCGCTGTGCCGCGCCGCGCAGACTGATCTGCGCATACATGCCGGGCTTCAGAGCCAATTCCGGGTTGTCCAGCACCAGCCGCAGGCGCAGGCTGCGGGTGCTCGCCTGCAAGTCGGGATAGACGTAGTCCACGCGCGCGTCGAAGACCTTGCCCGGCAATGCCGGCAGCGTGACCACCGCAGGGTTGCCACTTGCGATCCAGCCAGACTGCGCTTCCGGCACCTGCACCTCGATCCAGACCTGCGACAGGTCGGCCACCTGCGCCAGCGCCATGCCGGGACTGACCGGATCGCCCTGGCGCACGTTGAGCTGGGTCAGCACGCCATCGACCGGCGAGACCACTGCGACATCGCGTTGCGCGCGACCGTTGCGGATCACCGCATCGATCATCGCGGGACTGACGCCGAGCAGCAGCAGGCGCTGGCGCGCGGCGGCCCGCAACACGCTGTCGCCACTGCGCTGCGCCAGCAGCAGTTCGTCCTGCGTCGCCAGCAGTTGCGGCGCGTAAACCGCACCGAACGACTGGCCACGACGCAGCGGATCGCCCACCGCGTGCACGTCGAGCCGCTCCAGATAGCCCTGCGCACGCGCGGTCAATGCGCGGATGCGGTTCTGGTTCACGGCGACGGTGCCGACGGTATCAATACGCAATGCGAAATCGCCGCGCTGCACTGGCGCCACGCGCAGGCCGAGGTTCTGCGCCATGCGCGGATCGACGCTGACAGTGTCGCTCGCACTGCCGCCGCTGCCGGCATACTTGGGCTGCAACGGCATGTCCATGAACGGCGATTTTCCGGGCTGGTCGAAGCGCACCTCCGGCTTCATCGGGTCGTACCAGTACAGCACCTTGCGATCGTCCGTTGCGGCGGCGCCGGACGAAGATGAGGAAACCGGAATTTTCTTGTCCTGCTGGCGCTGGCCCAGCCACCATCCGGCAGCGCCGACGATGGCGAGCAGCAGCAAGCCGGCAATCAATTTTGTGAATTTCATGGCAACGACTCCTGCGCCGGAACGCTACCCGGCGCCTGAACTTGAAAGTACTGCAGGGTCAGGCGCAGCCGCGCGACATCGGCCGCGAGTTGCAGGCGCCGAAGCTGCGCATCGAGATCGGCCTGGCGCACATCGAGCACCGCGGACAGTGGCCCATTGCCGGCACGGTAATCGGCCAGCGCCGCATCCACCCGCGCCCTGGCTTGCGGCAGGATGCCGAGGTCGTAGCGCTGCAGACGCTTGCCGAGGTCGCGCCACTGACTGTCCGCAGCGCGCAACCCGGCGCCGAGTTCACGCTGAAGATCGTCGTGCCGGGCCGCTGCGGCGTCGGCATCGTGATGGGCGGCGGACAGTTCGCGATCCTGGCGATTGCCGCGGAAAACCGGCAGGTCGACGCGGGCCGTCAGCGTGATGAAATCCGCATACTGCGGCCGGTAGCCATAATCGACTTCGAGGCTCCAGTCCGGCCAGTAGTTCTCGCGCGCCAAGGCAACGCCCTTGCCGGCACGGGCGACGCCGCGGCCCGCAGCGAGCAGCGCCGGATGATTCGGCAACGCCGCCAGCAGAGCGTCCAACGGCGGCGGATCGGGCAGCGCCGGCAGGCTCTGCGGCAACGGCCGCTGCGCCGCGTCGTCGCCGATCCAGCGCGACAACTCCGCGCGCGCCACACCCAGCTTCTGCGCAGTTTCGTCGCGCTTGTCGGCGAGCATCTGCGCCTCAAGCTGCGCGGCCAGCACATCGGCCTGGTTGCCGGTACCGTTCTTGTACAAAATCGTCGCGGCCCGCTGCTGGGTCTGCGCTTGCGCGACCTGCGCGGCAATCAGCGCCTGCATCTGCTGATCGGCCCAGACCTCGACCCAGGCGACGCCGGCATCGCGGATCACGCGGCGCGACAGCGCATCGCGTGTCGCCTCATCCATTTGCGCGCTGAGCTGCTCGCGCTCGCTGCGCAGGCGACGCTTGCCCGGCAGCGGGAAAGCCTGCATCACGCCCGTCGAGTAGATGGTGAAGCTGTCGCGGTTGGGGCTGAAGGACTCCGCGGTATCGACCGGCAGATCCATCACCTGCAGCATGAGTTGCGGGTCGGGCAGCTGGCGCACGGCCTCGGCACGCTCGCGCGCGGCCTCGGCATCCGCGTCTTGTTCCTGCAAAAGCGGCTGGTCGTGAGCCGCGAGCTGGCTGGCCTCGCCAAGCGTCAGCGGCACCATCGTGTCGGCATCCGCCGGCAACGCCACGACGCAACCGCCCAGCAACAGAGCCCGCAACCAGGCGCGGGAAATGATGGACATGAAAAAACTCCGCAAATGATCTGGAGCCGGCGGTCTCGAACCGCAGGCACGGGGACGACGATCAGGCGGAGCGGTTTATCGGAGGACGCAATGGCGGTGCGGAGCCGCGCGTGCGCAGGCGCGGCGTGATGCTTGAGGTCGCCACGACGGTGTTCGTGTCCACCAGCAGTGCGGCGACCTGCAGCGGCGCGAACTGCATTTGCGCCATCGGGCAGACGCAACTGCCGCTGTGGGTGCAGCAGTTTTTTGCAGTGGAATGACCCGGAGCGGGCATCTGACAGTCCGGCATCATGGTCGAGGTCGCACAGCAGGGCACATCCAGCGCCGCCGCGAACGCGCCCTGACCGACCATCAGCAGGCACAGCAGCAGGCAAATCCGGACGGTGTAGCGACGCATGCGGGCAAACTATCCCAAAGAAGTGCGCCGTGCAATGCGGAGCAACCGGCCCGCGCCCTTTACGGCAGCAGCGCCTTGCGCAGTTTCAGGCCATCCGCGCCATCGTCGTAGAAACCCGGCAGCGTGCGGATTTCGGCGTAGCCCTGCTTGCGGTACAACGCGCGTGCGGCGGCGTTGTCGGCGCGCACTTCGAGCGTGATCGCGGCGATGCCGAGCTTGCACGCTGCGGTTTCCGCAGCGTGCAGCAGACGCTGCGCGATACCGCGGCCGCGTGCGACGGGATCGACCACCACCGAGTAGATGCGTGAGGTGTGGCTGCGCGCGCGCGTCAGCAGAATCAGATTGCCGGCGACATGGCCCGCCTCGACCTGCGCGATCCAGACCGACGCGCGCGGCGAGCGCAGGAAATCGCGCACCGAGCGCAATGTCATCTGATCGGACGGGAAATGCCGCTCGAGATCGTAGATCGCCTGCGCGTCATCGGGGCGTGCGCGACGCACGCGCGGCTTGCGTCTGCCGTCTGCCGCCTCACGTCTCACGTCTTCGTCCGCGCTTCCAGGCGCTTGAGGAAATGCTCCATGATTTTCCGGTATAGCGCTTCCTTGAGGAACAGGTCCTCGACACCGTGATCGATGTTGGGGTTGTCGTTGACTTCGATCACTTTCACGACCTTGCCGAACTGCTTGAGATCGACGCCGTAGAGTCCGCTGCCGACCGCGCGCGCGGCATCGACCGCGATCTTCAGCACCTGCGGCGGCACCTCGCTGACGTCCAGGGTTTCGTGATTGCCTTCCTGCTTGCCGCCATTCTTGCCGCGCTTGACCACCTGCCAGTGATTGCGCGCCATGTAGTAACGGCAGGCGTAGAGCGGCTGGCCATCGAGTACGCCGACGCGCCAGTCGTAATCGGTCGGCTCGAACGATTGCGCGATGATCAGGTCGGAACGCTCTAGCATGTCGCGCGTCTGGCGCTTGAGTTCCGCCTCGGACTCGACCTTGATCACGCCCTTGGAGAATTGCGAATCCGGCTGCTTGAGCACACACGGAAAACCCAGTTCGCGCGCCACGTGCTTGACGTTGCCGCGGTGGATCAGCAGCGTCTTCGGCTGCGGAATATGGTGGCGCTCCATCAACTGCGCCAGGAACACCTTGTTGGCCGCACGCAGGATCGATACCGGATCGTCCACCACCACCAGACCCTCGCGCGCGGCGCGGCGCGCGAAGCGATAGGTGTGATGATTGACCGCAGTGGTTTCGCGGATGAACAGCGCGTCGAACTCGGCGACATGACCGTAGTCGGTCTTGTCGAGGAACTCGACATCAAAGCCGAGATCCTCGGCGGCCTTCTCGAACTGCTTCAGCGCACGCGCATTCGACGGCGGCTCCTGCTCGTCCTCGTTAACCAGGATGGCCAGGTCGTAGCGCGCCGATTCCTTCTTGATGCGCGGCGTGCGCTTGCGCGAAAAATATTCGCCCGCCGCCTGATACAGCATCTCGTGATGCGACGGCGGCACCTCGCCCAATGCGATCGGCCCCACCGTATCGACGCGCCACTCGTCGCCGCGATAGACGAAGGTGGCCTGCAGCAACGGCGCCGGAAACTGGCTGAACAACGCCCGCGCCAGCCGCTCGTGGCGCTTGGCTATCGACTGGCCGAAGTACACGTTCATCACGTATTCGCTGGAGCCGATGCGCGCCAGCGAGGACTGGATCAGTTCCTCGATCTCGTCGTTGATGATGCGCGGCGAATCCGCCAGCTTGAGATCCTGAATCGTGGTGATTTCCGGCAACGGCTTGTGGCCGCGCGCACCGGCCAGCAGCGACACGTAATAGCCGGTGCTCTGGTAGCTGAACGAGCGGCACAGGTTGTAAATTCGGGTGGTGCGCGGCGCACGCGTGTGGCTCTCGTGCGTCAGGTAATCCCAGGCGGTGACCACATCGATTCCCGGCGTATCCACCGGCCAGTCGGAACGCTGGTCGACGACGACGATCCCGCTCATGACACGGTGCCGTGAGCAGGCATCATCTGCGAGCGTGGGGTGCCGGACTCCTGACCACCGTAAACATCACTGAACATCGCATAGACGCCGTTCATGCGGCAGTCTCGCGGGGGAGAGGGTCTTCGGGCTCGTCAGGCATGTGCGGATTCGAATTGCGGTTCGGTCTTGCGCGCGAATCCTAGCATGGCTTGCGAGCGGCGCACGCATGCTCAATGATGCCGACAGGCATGCGTCGCGGGACTCGCCGCCGGTTCATTCCCGCAAGGCTTGCGTAACGGCATTCCCCGGCAAAAAACAGCCACCCGCTCTCGATACTGGCTCAAATATTATTGTTATATTTTATATACAATATAAAATTATAGTTTATAATATATAACAATGCTTCCCCTGAAAACCAGCACAGCGGGTCACCCTCCAACTTCCACGGATACCGTTTCATTGGACGGCGCGCTTGCAGTCATCATCCCGACGCTGAATGAAGCCGCCAATCTGCCCCGCCTGCTCGCACAGTTGCGGGCGCAGACTCTCGTGCCGCTCGAAATCATCGTCGCCGATGGCGGCTCCGGCGATGACACCGTCCCTCTCGCACGCGCCGCCGGCGCCAGCATCGTGCACAGCGCACGCGGCCGCGCACGCCAGATGAATGCCGCCGCCGCGCAGGCCCGCAGCCGCTGGCTGCTGTTCCTGCACGCCGACTCGACGCTGCATGACCGCACGCAACTCGCCACCGCGCTGACACAACTCGTGGCCGCAGAACGCGATGGCCTGTGCGCGGCCGGTCACTGGCCGCTGCATTTCCACGACGCGCCGGACGGCGCCCGTACCTTCTACGCGCACCTCGAAGCCAAATCCGCGCTCAATCGCGCGGGCACCATCAATGGCGATCAGGGTCTGCTGATCAGCGCAGAATTTTTTCGTGCGCTCGGCGGCTACGACGAGAGCCTGCCGTTTCTCGAAGACCAGCGCATCGCCGCAAAAATTTTTGCGCAGGGCCGCTGGCTGCCGCTGCCCGGCCGGCTCGGCACGTCTGCACGCCGCTTTGAATGCGAAGGACGCCGCGCACGCTACACGCTGATGGCGCTGATCATGGGCCTGCACGCGGCCGGCGTGAACGAATTTTTTGCACAGGCCCCCGCCGTCTACGCGGCGCAGCACGACACGACGCAGCTCGACCTGCGACCGTTCCTGCGCTTGATCCGCCGGGTGCTCTGGCAACGCGGTCCGTTCGGCGCACTCGCCGTGCTCTGGCGTGCCAGCCGGTATATCCGCGGCGAAGCCTGGCAGATCGCCTGGTGGCGCGATCATCGTCACGGCGACACCACGCTACCGCGCCTGCGTTTCTTCGACCGCCGCCTCGCGCCACTGCTGCGCAATCCGCTGGCGGACGCAATCACCCTGCTGCTGTTCTGCCTGTGGTTTTTTGTCTGGCTGCCGCTACCGCAAAAATAACTTGCACGCGTTCAGGTTCAATTCAGCGAGGCCCTGCTGTAATCACTGCGCACCGGCAATCTCGCCGTCACACACATGGAAACTCCGATGAAACTCAGCTCACTCGTTCTCGCATCCGCTCTCGGTCTGTTTGCGGCGACCTCCTTCGCGCAGGGCAACGCCGAGATTGCGGCACAGCCCGCTGCAACTTCCCAGCCCGCGCCTGCTGCGGCCACAGCACCCGCCCGTCACACCGCGCAGCATCACAAATCCCACGCCCACCACAAGGCGGCGGCACACAAGACCAGCCACCACAAGAAGGGCCACAAGCATCACAAGGCCAAAGCCGCGAAGTAAGCGGTCGTAACGAAAACGGGCCGCAGTCGCGGCCCGTTTTTTTGTGCGTGGTGCTCAGGGAAACTCTGATTAAGCGTCACGAGCGAAGGCAGCTTGCGCGAGGACGGAGCGGAGGAACCGGAGTTGAGGAGTAAATGAGGATTCCGAGCACCGCCCTCGCGCAATCTGCCGAGCGCAGTAGCTTGACCCGAGTTTCCTCAGCCGTCGTTGCCGGAGCGCTTGCGCTCGTGCTCCTTGAGAAACTTCTTGCGAACGCGGATCGACTTCGGCGTCAGTTCGACCAACTCATCGTTGTTGATGAACTCCAGCGCCTGCTCCAGCGAGAACCGCACCGGCGGCGTCAGGATGATGTTCTCATCCGAACCCGACGCGCGCATGTTGGTCAGCTTCTTGCCCTTGAGCGCGTTGACCACCAGATCGTTCTCGCGCGAGTGAATGCCGACGATCTGGCCTTCGTAGACCTCGTCGCTGGGCGCGGCAATCATCTTGCCGCGTTCCTGCAGGTTGAACAGTGCGTAACCCAGCACTTTGCCCTGCTCGTTGGAGATCATCACGCCATTGCGGCGCTCGCCGATGCCGGCGACCTCGGCCTTGGGGCCGAAATGGTCGAAGTTGTGGAACAGCAGGCCGGTGCCCGAAGTCATCGACATGAATTCGGTCTGGAAGCCGATCAGCCCGCGTGACGGAATCACGTATTCCAGACGCACGCGGCCTTTGCCGTCCGGCACCATGTTCTGCATCTTGCCGCCGCGCTCGGCGAGGCCGGTGATGGTGCCGCCCTGATTTTTTTCTTCAACATCCGCCACCAGCACTTCAAACGGCTCGCAGACCTGGCCGTCGATTTCCTTGAGAATGACCTGCGGACGCGACACGCCGATCTCGTAACCTTCGCGGCGCATGTTTTCCAGCAGCACGCCGAGGTGCAGCAGGCCGCGGCCGGAGACCTTGAACTGGTCGGGGCTGTTGCCCGGCTCGACGCGCAGCGCGACGTTGGTTTTCAGCTCGCGCTGCAGGCGGTCGGAAATCTGGCGGCTGGTGATGAACTTGCCTTCCTTGCCCGCAAATGGCGACTTGTTGACCTCGAAGGTCATGCTCATCGTCGGCTCGTCGACGATCAGCGTCGGCAACTGTTCCGGATTCTTGGCATCGCAGATGGTTTCGGAAATGCCCAGCTCCTCGATGCCGGTGATGGCGACGATGTCGCCGGCCTGCGCTTCCGGCACTTCGACCTTGTCGAGGCCCATGAAGCCGAGGATTTGCAGCACGCGGCCTTGGCGCACCTTGCCGTCGCGGCCAACCACGCTCACCGGCATGTTGGTCTTGACCTTGCCGCGCTTGATGCGACCGGTGCCGATGACGCCAACGTAGCTGGAGTAGGCCAGCGAAGTCACCTGCATCTGGAACGGGCCGTCGAGATCGACCGCCGGCGGCGGCACCTTGTCGACGATCATCTCGAACAAGGGGTCCATGTTGCCTTCGCGGATGTCCGGGTTGTCGCCGGCGTAGCCCATCAGCGCCGAAGCGTAGATCACCGGGAAATCGAGCTGGGTGTCGTTGGCGCCGAGACGGTCGAACAGATCGAACACCTGGTCCATCACCCAGTGCGCGCGGGCGCCAGGACGGTCGATCTTGTTGACCACCAGGATCGGGTTGAGACCCATCGCAAACGCTTTTTGCGTGACGAAACGCGTCTGCGGCATCGGGCCGTCGGCGGCGTCGACCAGCAGGCACACGCAGTCGACCATCGACAGCACGCGCTCGACTTCGCCGCCGAAGTCAGCGTGTCCCGGCGTATCGACGATATTGATGCGGTATTCGGTGTTGGTGCGCTTGTCGGTCCAGCGGATCGCGGTGTTCTTGGCCAGGATCGTAATGCCGCGCTCGCGTTCCAGATCGTTGGAATCCATGATGCGCTCGCCCAGTTCCTCGCGCTTGTCGAGCGTGCCGGACTGGCGCAGGAGCTTGTCCACCAGCGTGGTTTTGCCGTGGTCAACGTGGGCGATGATGGCGATGTTGCGAAGGTTCTGAATCATTGGGAATGATGCGGCGCACAAAAAGGGCGCGTAGTCTACACCGGCGCGGGTTTCCGTGCTTCGGGTTCCTGCCGATCGCCCCCACCGTTAAGGACACCCCGATTAAGCGTCACGCGCGAAGGTAGATTGCGTGAGAAAGAGCTCAGTCGCTTAATCGGCGATTCCTAACCGCTGACGGCCTCCAACTCGGCCAGCGCGTCGCCGATATAACCCAGCAGATGCTGCATCTGCGGCACGCTGCGGCGACAGGCCAGCAGACCGAAGTCGATCTTGTCATGCCGGCTGATCAGGGTGATGTTGAGGGCAAAACCATCGAGCAGCAGCGAAACCGGGTAGATGCCATCGAGCTGACAACCCTGCCAGTACATCGGCTCACGCGGCCCCGGCACATGCGAGATCACGACGTTGGCCGCCGCATGCTTGACGCCCGGCAACAGGGTCATCAAGCCCGGCGCGAGCATCGCCGCAGTATAGGCCAGCAGTTGCGCCGGACTCATCTGGTGGAACCGTTCCTTGTTGTAGTCCATCGAGCGCTTGATCAGCAAGAAGCGCTCGACCGGATCGGCCAGATGCGTCGCCAGGTTTACCAGGGCAATCGAGATTTCATTGCCTTCTGCGCTGTCATCGTGGCGGGTCGAGACCGGCACCGCGGCGATCAACGGCGAGTCCGGCAACGCGTTCTGCTCGATCAGATAACGCCGCAGTGCGGCCGCGCACAGGGCCAGCACCACATCATTGCTGGTGCTGCAAAAGTTCACCGCGATGGCCTTGATGCGTGCGGTCGAATAGGATTCGGCGGCAAAGCGGCGTGAACCGGAAATATGCTGGTTGAAGATGCAGCGCGGTGCCTGGAAGCTGGTCACCAGATCCGGGTGACGCGCACGATAATCCTTGACCGTGCGGCTGATCTGGCTGAACACCGCCGGCACCGAGTGGCGGCCTTGCAGCGCCAGTCCGGTCAGTGCACGAAACCCGGTGACGGCTGGCACGGACAAGGCCGATGAAGGTTTTCGTGATGGCTTCAGCGACCACGGCGGTGGCATTTCCGCCGAAGCCTGCACATCCGGCGACATCGATTTGAGCATCAGGCGTATGCCCGCCACACCATCGACCAGCGAATGATGCACCTTGGTATAGGTCGCAATGCGCCCGTCCTCCAGACCTTCGATGAGATAGGTGCACCAGAGTGGATAAGCCCGGTCGAGATGGGCGCTGTGCATGCGCGACACCATCGCCAGCAGCTCGCGGATGCGGCCCGGCTTAGGCAGCGACAGATGCACGAAATGGTGGGCGAGATCGAAATGCCGGTCGCGCGCCCAGTAATTCATGCCGACCCGGCCCGCCAGCCGCCGGTCGAACGGCACGCTGACATGCGTCTGCTGACTCAGGCGCTCGGCCAGCGCGGCCGCAAAATCAGGCGGCGCGCCTTCGGGCGGGTGGAACAGGCTCAGTGCCCCGACATGAAACGGCGCGTGACGGCGTTCCAGTAACAGGAACATGACGTCGATTGGCGACAGTCTGCGCATCGGCATTCTCCTCTTGGCGGCGGCTGGATGCTGCAAGTCCGGTTGTGTCCACACGAACCTGACCGCTCGCCGCTTCAGGTTCCGTGACATCGGCCGCTCGCGGCGTGTCAAAGCCGTCGCAAGCTCCATGCCGCTTTGTGCCCTGGACAGGGTAGACCCGAACGACCCGCGATAGTTGCAGGATTTGCCGCGTGTCGGCATCGTCTGACAGCGGCAATGGACACGAAGGCTAAGGCTCCGGCCGCGCTCGCGGGGGTGGGTGGTGCAAAACCACGGCGCCATCGTTTAGCATCGCCGCAATGTGTGCGATCTTCCCTGTCGTCGGCGTACCCAGCCACTGCACACCCGCCACACGGGAACGCAAGCACGGCAGCAAGCATCCAAACGACGTGTGTAAAACAACTCCAAGACACAAAACCATGCCATTTCGATGGCACATCAAATCGTCGCGAATACTCTGCGCATGCCTGTGCTTCCTGATGTTGGCGCCGGCGCTGGCGCGCGCGCAAGACTCAGGCCGTATCACCTTGACCGAGGAGAACGACGGCATCCTCACCCGCGACGACCGCCACTACACCCAGGGCGCGCTGCTGTCCTACCTGTCGCCGCAGTTGCCGTCCGACAGTGCGTGGAGCCACAGCTTCGACGCGCTCGCCGTGGTGCTGCCGATGTTCGCGTCGCAGGTCCATACACAACGCCGTTTTGAATGGCAGATTTTCGGCCAGAGCCAGTTCACGCCGGACGATCTCAAGGCGGACCCGCCCGACCCGCACGACCGTCCCTACGCCGCCTGGCTTTACACCGGCTTCGATTGGCTGCAGGAGAACGACGGCCACAGCCTGCACAGCCTCGAAGTGCAGGCCGGCGTGGTCGGACCCGCGGCGCTCGGCAGACAGATCCAGGACGGCTTTCACACCGTGTTCGGCTTCAACAGCACCGACGGCTGGGACTCGCAGCTCGGCAACCGCGGCGCTTTCCAGTTTTCCTACAGTTACCGGCGGCGGCTGACACTGGGTCGCGACGACGGCTACGGCTTCGATGCCGTGCCGGAATTCGGCCTGAGCCTCGGCACCGTGTTGCGCTACGCCGAGGCCGGCGCGCTGCTGCGTTTCGGCAACGCACTGGGCGCGGATTACGGGCCGGAACGCATTCGTCCCTCGCTGTCCGGCACCGCTTTCGTCGACGCGCGCCGCGTCACGCATCGATATCTGGATTTCACGCTGTTCATCGGCGCACAGACGCGCCGCGTGTTCTACAACCGCTTCATCGATGGCAGTCGCGAAGTTGCACCGCCGGGATTGGAGCGCACGCGCTTCGTCAACGACCTCGTCGCCGGCGGCACCGTCTGGCTGAGTCCGCGGCTGCGCGCCGACTTCACCGCCAC
This sequence comes from Stenotrophobium sp., assembly GCA_050740035.1. Classification (GTDB taxonomy): domain Bacteria; phylum Pseudomonadota; class Gammaproteobacteria; order Nevskiales; family Nevskiaceae; genus Stenotrophobium. Next base: position 17,114 of record JBOICJ010000108.1, read on the forward strand.
CCGCCGCAGCAGCGAGTATGACGGGCAGCCCGCGGCGGACGTGTTCGGCGCGGCCAGCCTGTCGCTGGCGCTCTGAAAACTGGCAAGCACCTGCCCGACGGCAAGAGCATTTTCGTTTAGCCGTTTCCAGAATCCAGTTCGTCATTCCCGCGGACGCGGGAATCCAGAAGGCTCATCGAATACGCACTGGATTCCGGGTTCACCTGAAGTGTCCCGGAATGACGGCTGTATTTGTCTGAACCGAAAATGTCCTAATAAATCTCTCACTCAGCGCAGCGAATCGCGGCCGCCACCCGGCGCGCCTTGGCGCGCGCCTCGTCGATGGCTTCGCCCAGCGCCAGACCGACGCCCATGCGGCGTTTGCCGACGACTTCCGGCTTGCCGAACAGCCGCAGCATCGTGTCGGGTTCGGCCAAGGCTTCGGACAACCCCGAGAATACCGGCGCCTTGCGATCGCCCTCGACCAGCAGCGCACAGGAGGCCGCCGGACCGCGCTGGCGGATGTTGGGAATCGGCAGACCGAGGATCGCGCGCACGTGCAGATGGAACTCGGACAGATCCTGCGAAATCAGGGTCACCAGGCCGGTATCGTGCGGGCGCGGCGAGACTTCGCTGAAAATCACCTCGTCGCCGTGCACGAACAGCTCGACGCCAAAGATGCCGCGGCCGCCCAGCGCGTCGGTGACTTTTTTTGAAATCGTCTGCGCACGCGCCAGCACCGCAGGGTTCATCGGATGCGGCTGCCAGGATTCGCGGTAGTCGCCGTCTTCCTGCGTGTGTGCGATCGGCGAACAGAAGCTGGTGCCGCCGGCGTGGCGGATCGTCAGCAGGGTAATTTCGTAATCGAACTCCACGAAGCCTTCGACGATGATGCGGCCGGGGCCGGTGCGGCCGCCCTGCTGCGCGTACGCCCAGGCCTCGCCGATCTCGTCCTCGCTGCGGACGTAGCTCTGGCCTTTACCGGACGACGACATCACCGGCTTGACCACGCAGGGCAGGCCCAGCGCCCGCACCGCGGCGCGGTACTCGGCCTCGGTATCGGCGAAGCGGTACGGCGACACCGGCACGCCCAGTTCCTCGGCGGCGAGGCGGCGGATGCCCTCGCGATCCATCGTCAGGCGCGCGGCGCGTGCGGTGGGGATCACGGTATAGCCTTCGGATTCCAGCGCCTGCAGCGTCGGCGTGTGAATCGCCTCGATCTCCGGCACCACGAAATCGGGTTTCTCCAGTTCCACCACGCGGCGAATTTCGGCGCCGTCGAGCATGTTGATGACATGGCTGCGGTGCGCGACCTGCATCGCCGGCGCATTGGCGTAGCGGTCCACGGCGATGCACTCGACGCCGTAGCGCTGCGCCTCGATCACCACTTCCTTGCCCAGTTCGCCGCTGCCGAGCAGCAGCACGCGGACCGCCTTGCCGCTTAGCGGCGTGCCCAGTGTCGTCATTTCCGTGTGGTCCAGGTTCGGTTTTGGCCCAGCGTTTGCACAGCTTTTCCTGCAAAAGGACAAGACGCTGTCATCTAGCCAGAGTAAGCTAATTCTATCTGGAGAATCCCTGCATGCGCCGTACAAAAATTGTTGCCACCCTCGGGCCCGCCACGGACAGCCCTTTTGTTCTCAAGCGTCTGATCGCCGCCGGCGTCGACGTGGTCCGCCTGAATTATTCCCACGGCGTGGCCGCCGACCATGCCCGCCGTGCGGAAGCGGTGCGCGCTGCCGCCGCCGAATTGAAGCGCGATGTCGGCATCCTCGCCGACCTGCAAGGCCCGAAAATCCGCATCGAGAGTTTTGCCGCAGGGCCGGTGGAACTGGATGAGGGCCAGAGCTTCACGCTCGACACCGCACTGGGCACCAATGCCGGTGACGCCAGCGTGGTCGGCTGCGCGTATGAACACCTGCCACGCGATGTCGCGCCCGGCGACACGCTGCTGCTCAACGATGGCGCCATCACCATGCGCGTCGATCGGGTCGAAGGCACACGCATCGCCTGCACCGTTCTGGTCGGCGGTGTGCTGTCCAACCGCAAGGGCATCAACAAGCAGGGCGGCGGCCTGTCGGCGGCGGCGCTCACCGACAAGGACAAGGAAGACCTGCGCCACGCCGTGGCGCTGGGCGTGGATTTCATTGCCATCTCGTTTCCGCGCTCGGCGCGCGACATGCACGAGGCGCGCGCGCTGGTGAAGGAAGCCGGCGGCGACGCCGCGCTGGTCGCCAAGATCGAGCGCGCGGAAGCGCTGCAGGAACTGGCCGAACTGGTCGCGGCATCCGACGTGGTGATGGTCGCGCGTGGCGATCTCGGCGTCGAGATCGGCGATGCCGAACTGCCCGGCTGGCAGAAACGCATCATTCGCCAGGCCCGCGAGCTGAACAAGGTCGTGATCACCGCCACACAGATGATGGAGTCCATGATCAGCAGTCCGATCCCAACCCGCGCCGAGGTGCTGGACGTCGCCAACGCCGTCATGGACGGCACCGACGCGGTCATGCTCTCGGCAGAAACCGCTGCCGGCAAGTATCCGATCAAGGTGGTGGAAGCGATGTCGCGCGTCTGCCTTGGCGCCGAAGCCAGCATGGAAAACGCTCCAAAGCGCGGCTCGGCACAGTTTGAGTCGCATTTCGAGCGCACCGACGAGGCCATCGCCATGGCCACCGCCTGGACCGCGCGCCACATGCACGCGCAGGCGATTATTTCGCTGACCGAGTCCGGCTCCACCGCGATGATGATGTCGCGCACCGAGACCAGCATCCCGATCTACGCCCTCACCCGCCACGAAAAAACCCGCCGCCGCATGGCCATGTGCCGTGGCGTCTATCCGGTCGATTTCACGCCATCGCAGCTCGACACGCTGGCACCCAGCGAAGAGGCGGTGGCATGTCTTAAGCACTGCGGCAGCATCCGCGCCGGCGACCGCGTGCTGATGACCAAGGGCGACTTCAACGGCCCCGGTGGCACCAACACCATGAAAATCATCACGGTTGCTGGAGACTGACCACACTCGGAGGGCGCAGATGTCCAGGAACCCATCGGCCTCACCCTTTACCGTCGTTGCCCATCGCGGCGGCAGCGGCCACGCGCCGGAAAACACCCTGCTGGCGCTCGATACCGGCATCAAAATGGGCGCGCACTGGCTGGAGTGCGACGTGCAGTTGCACGAAGGCGCGCTGCTGCTGATGCACGACCTGCGGCTGGAGCGCACCACCAACGGCAAGGGACGTCTGGCCGATCTTCCATTGGCAGAACTGCGCCGACTCAATGCCGGCGGCGGCCAACAGATCCCGACGCTGGAAGAAGTGCTGGACCTTGTGGATCAGCGCGCCGGCATGAACATCGAGCTCAAGACCTGGAACGGCACTGCCGCCGCAGTAGCAAAAGTGTTGCGCGAATACGTGGCGCAGGGCTGGCCGCTGGACAAGCTGATGGTGTCGTCGTTCCACCTGCCGGAACTGTACGAGTTCCGCCAGATCGCACCGGAAATCCCCATCGGCGTGCTGCTCTGCGGCGTGCCGCTGGACTGGGCCGGCTGCGCGGTGGAACTGGGCGCCGCGTCACTCAATGTCAGTGACGAGTTCGTCGACGAGCGCCTGCTCGCCGACGCCCACGCGCGCGGGCTAAAAGTGTACGTCTACACCGTCAACCACCCCGAAGAAATCGTGCGCATGAAGGCGATGGGTGTGGATGGAATTTTCACCAATTATCCGGAGCGGGCGCTGGGCTGATTTTGTCGTCCGCGCAAGCACGTAACTTGCTTCATTTTGAGGAGTTGCTGGCCTGAATCAACATTAAAAAAAAAGCGCCCGCAGCAATAACCGTGATTGCTCCTAAAATTCCAAAGATAAGTCCGTTGGTCTTACCGTGACTAAGCTTGGAAATCTCAATAGATTTTATTTGAGAATAGGCGATGGTGTAACGGCGTTGATCCTCAACACCTGTCACAGTCAACGGAGAAAGATAAGCAACTTCCATCTGGTAGGTTTGACCCTTCATGGTCAAAATCTCTACCTGATCACCTGGTTTGATTTTTTTAAGAATCGCCTGCGGATCTGACCCCGGGACGACCAGAACGGATGTACACCCTATCAGTGACAAAACGACAACTGCGACAATGATCGCTTTGAACAATTCGCACCCCCATGCAGGCTGAATAGGCCTTCAAAAGATAGCACCCCCGCCAAATTTCAAGCACCCGCTCATCGCATTCCAGTCCTGCATGTTGTTATTTTATATTGATTTATTTTTAATAAATTGAATATAATATAACAACTATACTGTCCATTCCATACATAGCGGGCGGAACAAAAACCACCCGAGCATCACCCCGGAGACCGCATGATCACGCTCTACACCGCGCCCACGCCCAACGGCCACAAGGCTTCGATCATGCTGGAGGAATTGGGCGTGCCGTACACGGTCGTGCCGGTCAATCTCGCGACCGGCGATCAGAAAAAACCGGAGTACCTGAAGCTCAATCCCAATGGCCGCATCCCGACCATCG
>JBOICJ010000109.1:0-2331 GCA_050740035.1 Stenotrophobium sp.
CATCGGGGCAAGCACGATGTTCCTCGATCATCCCGACGATGGTATTGAGCTGGCCGATGGCGCGACGCAGGCGCTTGATGATTTCGGGATTGAAGCTGTGGGCGTTGGCGTGACTCATGCTTTTATACTATACCCCCCATAGGTATATGGCAATTCAAGACCTCGGAACCGCGCGCAAAGAAAAGGCCGGGTTTCCCCGGCCTCGAAACATGCAAACACGAAACGGTTAATTGCTGTTGCCGTAGACCTGTACCGCCTGCTGGAACGTCGGCCGGTTTTCCCAGTTGATCGGCGGGATCGGCAGCAGGGAGAAGTCATTGGCGCGGATCGAATCGTAGTCTTCCACGGTGTGTCCGGTCGTACCGTATTGCGCACTGGTCAGCGCCTTGCCATCCCAACTGGGTTTGTTGCTCAGCCCGCCGAGATCGGTGAGCGCCTGGCCCAGCGCGGTCAGCACCGCCTGACGGCAGCCTTCCTCGGTGCCGTCGGCGCACTTGAGATAACGGTAATCGGTGCGTCCCGGCACATTCAGCGCGGTGCGCAGCAAGCGGTACATCATCTCGAAATAGCCATCCTGAAATGCGGAACCCTGCGCGCGCGGCGCGTCGTACGCGCTTTGCAGCATCGGCGCACCCTTGGCGATCGCTGCGGTCATCTGCGGCAGCATGGTATTGATCAGATGCGGATACCAGGCATCCATCAGCACCACCTGCGCGCGGTTGTCGTAAATCTCGTTGCCGTTACTGTCGCGGGTGTTACTGCGGTCGCGGCGCGTCGCGCCAAGATTGTGCGCGGTCGGCCCGATCCACGACTCCGAACTGGTCTGGTCGAGCCATTGCTGCATCAGCGTCACCACTGCCTGCTGATCGGCGGTCAGCGCGCCGGTCTGCATCAGTTGCAGCAGATAGGGCAGCACTTCCATGCCGCGCAGGTCGGTGAAGGCGGCGTCGGACATGATCTCGACCATGTTGCCGACATCGAACTTCTTGCCGCTCTGCTGGAACGCGATGACGCGCTTGCGCAGCATGTCGACGCGGTGGATCGGGCCGTAGCTGCCGTTGCCGTCGGCCGCCCACCAGTCGCGCGCCGGGCGGTTGTTCCAGCTGGAGAAATAGCCCTTGGGCGGATTGGTTTCCTGCGGATGATCGGCCAGCGACATGAAATCGGGCCACTCGAAATAGCCGTTCATCGGATCGCCCTGCGCCACCGGCACCGAGCGGCTGGGGAACGGCACGCTGCCGCCGTAGCTGGTGAAAAAATCCGGATGCTGCCGGAAGTAGTCCGCGTCCGATACCCATTCGTAGTTGCCGTCGCCCCAGGCCGGCAATTCCGCCGACACATTCGCGGCGCGTTTTGGATAGAGGCCGCTGTGGAAATAACCGAGGTCGTTCTGGTCGACGTAGAGCCAGTTGAACGTGCTGGTCATGCTGTTGAACAACTGCTTGAAGCGCGTGTGGCTCATCGGGATATGCGTGCCGACCAGCGTGAACGGCGGCACCGTGTCGAGTTCGCCGTAGAACGTCGAACGCTGCTGCGAGATCGCCACCGGCGCACCGTTGACTGTGGCGGTGGCAAACACCAGACCGTAATGCGTGCGCAGGATATAGCGGTTGACGGTATCCGGCGAGACGGCGCCGCCGAGCGCGATGCTGGCCGGCGTCGGCGTCGCGGTCCATGTGTCGGTGCGCTTGTAGAATTTTCGGCACAACGGACCTTTGCCGTCGTGCAGGTCGAACATGTAGCCGTCGGCCTTGGGATAGCCGTCGCTGCCGATGTCGCGCGACGGCGCGCTGCCATCCATGTTGCACATGTAGGACACGCGCGTATCGATCAGATCGGATTCGCCCGAGGTCGCGCTCCAGGCGTAGTGCGAGCCGCGCCCGATCACGACATAGGGCAGATTCAGCGTCATGATGCCGCGCGTGGCGAAGTCCAGCGGCGTGCCACCGTTCGACACCACCGACATTTCAGACAGCAGTTGCGGCTCGTAATAACTGGTCTGCGGCCCCATCACCGCGATCGGATGGCCGTCGGTGGTCTGATCGGCATTCACCGCGATCCAGTTGGACATGGTGGCGTTGACGTTGATACCCGCACGCCGCAGCGCCGCTTTCGCTGCCTTGATCGGCGTGAAGGATGCCTTGATGAAGCGCGGCTCGGCTGCTTTCACCAACGGAAGGCTATTTGCCAGTGACGGGATGTAACCACCGAACGGCGCATTCGCGAGTTGCGTCTTCGGCGCAAATGGCAACTGCGTGCTGCCGGTGGCGTCGCTGCTCTGGCCCGGCAGGCTCGCACCAGGGAATAAGCCTTGCAGGCCCGGCAATATCG
>JBOICJ010000110.1:0-5619 GCA_050740035.1 Stenotrophobium sp.
GCATTGGCTTGCCGAAGCTGATATGCACGCGCGCCGGCAGCGGCAGCGGCGGCGCCACCGGCACATAGGGAATGCCCAGCAGCTTGGCCAACGGCGCGATGTTGTACAGCGACGGCATGGTCTCTTCACAACCGACGATGCCGCAAGGGATGATCGGCGCCTTGTTGTTGATCGCCAGATGCATGAAACCATTGCCGAAGCGCTGCAGCTGATAGCGATGTTTGTAAAGCTTGCCGGAGCCACGCACGCCCTCCGGGAAAACAATGATGGCTTCGTCTTTCTGCAGCATCCTGACGCAGTTGACGGGATCGCCGATTACCGCGCCCAGTCCGTTGAGTACGTTGCCCAGCCACGGCACGGTCGGAAAAAATCGCTCGATCATCGCGCGCGCCGCACGCGGCGCATGCGGATTGGTGGCCAGCGCGTAACCGGTCAGCACGCCGTCCATCGGCAATTGTCCGCTGTGGTTCGGCACGATCAGCACGCGGCCGCTGGCCGGAATGTTTTCCAGTCCGCTGGTGGTGACGCGGAAATATTTCTCGTAAAGCACGCGTGCGACGCCGAGGCCTAGTTTGACCATGTTCTCGTTGTAGCCCCAGGGGTCGTAGCCAAAACTGCCGACCGGCTTGGGGATACGCTCGACCACCGCCTCGATCTCCGGCGTGATCAGGCGCTTGAGCACCTCGTCTCTGAAATTCAATGAGCGTAAGAATCCAAAATCCATGTCAGTCACCCGATGCCAGTGCGAATGCGCTCACGCGCTTGTCGTTCATCCAAGTTAGTCGATATCGCCAATGGCGTGAAGTGCCGCGTCGCGCGCCACCGGGCCGGCGCTTTCGCGCTGCTGCATGCGCCAGAGTCTGGCATAGGCGCCATCGGCCGCGAGCAACTGCGCATGGCTGCCGCGCTCGATGATGCGCCCGTGATCGAGCAGGATGATCTGGTTGGCGTCGGTGATCGTCGACAGGCGATGGGCGATGACCAGCGTGGTGCGGTGCGCCGCAACCTCGCGGATCGCCGACAGGATGGCCTGTTCCGAACCGGAATCGAGCGACGAGGTCGCCTCGTCGAAAATCATGATCGCCGGGTTCTTGAGCAGCGCGCGGGCGATGGCGACGCGCTGCTTCTCGCCGCCGGAGAGTTTGAGGCCGCGCTCGCCCACCGGCGTTTCATAACCCGCCGGCAGCCGCGCGATGAAAGCGTCGAGATGCGCCAGCCGCGCAGCGTGTTCGACTTCGCTGCGACTGGCACCAGGGCGGCCGTACTGGATGTTGTAATACAAGCTGTCGTTGAACAGCACGGTATCCTGCGGCACCACGCCGATGTGCGCGCGCAGGCTGTCCTGCGTGATTTCACGCAGATCGGCATTGTTGATGCGGATGCTGCCGCCGCCGACGTCGTAAAACCGGAACAGCAGCCGCGCCAGCGTCGACTTGCCGGAACCGCTCGGCCCGACCACCGCGACGGTGTGGCCGTCGGGAATCTCGAAACTGACCTCGTGCAGTATCTGCCGCTGCGCGTCATAGTCGAAGCTGACCTTGTCAAAGCGCACGCCGGCGCTGGCCGCCTGCATCACCTGCGCATCCGCCGCGTCGGTGACTTTCGCGGCCTGGCCGAGCAGGCCGAACATGCGCGCCATGTCGGTCAGCGCACGGCGGATTTCGCGATAGACGAAGCCGAGAAAATTGAGCGGCACGAACAACTGCATCATGTAGGCGTTGACGGCGACGAAATCGCCCAGGGTCATCTGCCCGCCGCTGACTTTCTGCGCCGCGAGAATCATCATCCAGGTGACGCTGCCGGCGACGATCAGCGATTGGCCGATATTCAACGTCGACAGCGACAGGCGGTTCTGCATCAGCGCCCGCTCCCACTGCGCCAGCGAACGGTCATAGTGCTCTGCCTCGTGCACTTCGTTGCCGAAGTACTTGACCGTTTCGTAGTTGAGCAGGCTGTCGATGGCGCGAGTGTTGGCGCGCGAATCCAGCGTGTTGGCGGCGCGCACGTACTTTGTGCGCCATTCGGTCACCACGATCGAAAACGCGATGTAGAGCAGCACCGACAGCAACGTGATCAACGCGAAGCTGGCGCCGTAATTGAACAACAGGATGCCGGCCACCATGGCGATTTCCAGTAGCGTCGGCAGGATGTTGAACAGCATGAAGCGCAGCAGAAAATTGATGCCGGCAACGCCGCGCTCGATGTCGCGCGACAACCCGCCGGTGCGGCGCGACAGGTGAAAATCCAGATCGAGTCCGTGCAGATGTTTGAACACCCGCAGCGCGGCGCGGCGCTGTGCGCGCTCGGCAACGCGGCCGAAGATCAGGTCGCGCAACTCGCCGAAAATAATGTTGAGAAAGCGCATGCCGCCATAAGCCAGCAGCAGCGCCATCGGCACCACCACCGGACCGTGCTTGCCGCTGAGCGCGTCGACCAGATGTTTCATCAGCATCGGCAGCGTCACGCCCGCCAGCTTGGCACCGATCAGGCAGACCATCGCCAGCACCACGCGCAGCGGAAATTCGCGCAGGTACGGCCACAGCGTGCGGATCACGCGCCAGTCTGGCGGTGTGTCGGGGCTAACTTCTGAAATACGGGAAGGGCGCAATGTGGGCACCGGCAAGAGCAAATCGGCTTGCGCTATTGTCGCTGCCGCCGGCCAGAACCACCATGGCTTTTATGCTGCCTGCATGCAAGGAGCAAGGACAGCCTCTTGCTGACGATGACAATTAGGGTCTGACCCTAATTATCCAGCGGGCGGCACCATCAACCAGCGATCAAGCCTGCCGCATGGATGAAGTTGAGGAACGGCTGCGGGTAGATGCCAAGCAACAGCATCAACAGCATCAGCGCCACCACCATGTAGCCACCGGCCTGCTGCGCCCAGTTCAGCGGCGCGGTGAAGCGGCGGCGCTGCGGGTCGAGCAGGAACAGGGTGATCATCAAGCGCAGGTAGTAGTAGAGAGCTATGGAGCTACCGACGACGACCGTGCCGACCAGCAGCCACAGCCGCGCGTCGACGCCGGCGGCGACAACATAGAACTTGCCGATGAAACCGGCCGTGAGCGGAATGCCCGCCAGCGACAGCATGGACACGGTCATGATCGAGGTGAGATACGGCCGGCGCCAGAACAGCCCGCGATAATCGTAGTACAACGTCGCATCGCGTTCGTTGTTGAACGGGCTGGACATCAGGGTAACGACGCCGAAGGCGCTGAGCGTGGCGACGACGTAGGTCAGCAGATAAGCACCGACGGCCTCGGTGCCCAGAGGGCCGATCGCGATCACCGCCACGAGGACGTAGCCCATGTGCGCGATGGAGGAATACGCCAGCATGCGCTTGACGTTGTTCTGGAACAGCGCCGCGATATTGCCGACCAGAATCGACGCCACCGCGATCGCGGTCAGCACGTCGAGCAGACTGCCGTAGCGGTAAAACCCGCCTTCGATGAAGAAACGCAGCAGCACCGCGAACGCGGCGGTCTTGGAGGCGGTGGCGAGATAGCCGGTAATCGGCGCCGGTGCGCCTTCGTAAACATCTGGCGTCCACAGGTGGAACGGCACGGCGGAAATCTTGAAGCTGAGTCCGACCAGCACCAGCGCAGCGCCGATCAACAAGATGCCGTTGGCTGCGCCGGCGGCGTGGATCGACACGGCGATGCCGTCGAACGATAGCGTACCGGTCTGTGAATAGATCAGCGCCATGCCGAACAGCAGGAACGCCGATGCTACAGCCGACAACACCAGGTATTTGATGCCGCCCTCGAGCGCGTGCTTGAGTTTCACCGTGTAGGCGATCATGCCGTACAGCGGGATCGACAGCAGCTCGATGCCGATGAACATCGATGCCAGATGTGAGCTGCAGGCCAGCAGCACCGCGCCCAGCGCCGACAGCACCAGCAGCAGGTAGATTTCTTCCTTGTTGCCGTCGTAGCCGGACATGTAGGCGTGCAGCAGCGTCGCCGTGGCCAGCGTCATCACCAGGATCATCGCCATGTAGAACACGGCGTAGTTGTCGACCACCAGCAGCGGCGTCACCATCTGCGCGCCCCAGTAGGCGGCGAAGAACGTGGAGATCAGCGCAAGATTGAGGCCGGCGACGCTGATGGTGGCGTTCCACCAATGACTGCGCTTGATCGCGATGGCCGCCATCACGGCGATGGCGGTGGCGCTGGTCAGCAGTATCGGCAGCAGCGCGAGCCACTGGGCATGAGTGAACGTCATGGCGTGCCGGCTCCGCTGTGCGCTTGCGCGGATTGATAAACCTGCTGCACGTTATGCATGGAGGCGCGTGAAGTATCGAGAATGGTTTGCGGGAACAGGCCGACCCAGACCAGCATGACCATCAGCGACAACATCATAACCAGTTCGCGTTTCGACAGATCGGGCAGGTTGCTGGTGGATTCTTGGGGCGTGCCGTGCAGGGCGCGCTGCACCAGGATCAGCGAGTAAACCGCGGCCAGCACCAGACCGGCGGTGGCCGCGACCGTGACCGGCGTGTTGACCTCGAAGCTGCCCAGCAGGATCAAGAACTCGCCGACGAAATTGCCCATCCCCGGAAGGCCCAGCGAGGCGATGCAGAAGAACAGCATGATCGGCGGCAGATAGGGAAAGCGCGACCACAGCCCACCCATCTTGCGCATATCGCGGGTGTGCAGGCGCTCATAGATTTCACCGCAGAGAATGAACAGCGCGCCGGCGGAAAGACCGTGCGCGATCATCTGCACCATCACGCCCTGCAGCGCGATCTGGGTACCGGCGTAGATGCCGATCAGCACGAAACCCATGTGCGAGATCGAGGTATAGGCGACCAGACGTTTGATGTCGGTCTGGGCAAACGCCATGATCGCGGCGTAGATGATGCTGGCCACGCCCAGCCACATCGCTACCGGCGCGAAGCTGGCCGAGGCTTGTGGAAACAATGGCAGCGAAAAACGCAGCATGCCGTAGGCAGCGGTCTTGAGCAGGATGCCGGCGAGATCGACGGAGCCGGCCGTTGGCGCCTGCGAGTGCGCATCGGGCAGCCATGAGTGGAAACCCAAGACTGGCATTTTCACCGCGAAGGCGATGAAGAACCCGAGCATCAGCAGGTAGGCGGTCTGCGGCGACAGGTGCGCTTTCAGCAGGTCGTTGTAATCGAACGTGACGACGCCGCTACTGGCGTAGTTTGCAAACACCAGTCCCAGAATCGCGACCAGCATCACCAGACCGCTGGCCTGCGTGAAAATGAAGAATTTCATCGCCGCGTAGATGCGACCCTTGCCGCCCGGAGTGTTATGCCCCCACAACGCGATGAGGAAGTACATCGGCACCAGCATCATTTCCCAGAGGAAGAAGAACAGGAACAGATCCAGCGCCAGAAACACGCCGACCACGCCGCCCAGGTTCCACAGCAGGTTGAGATGGAAGAAGCCGACCTTGTCGGAAATTTCCCGCCACGAGCACACCACTGCCATCACGCCCAGCAGGTTAGTCAGCACCACCAGCAGCAACGACAGGCCGTCGAGGCCGAGGTGGAAGGAAATGCCGAATCGTGGAATCCATGCCACCTGATATTCCACCACCCACTGCGGATGTGAGGTGCCGATCTGCGCCAGCGAATAATCGCCCTGCATCCAC
>JBOICJ010000111.1:0-3898 GCA_050740035.1 Stenotrophobium sp.
AAATTATTGTTATAATATATTGTATTTCTTATAAATAATTATATAATATATAACACACTTTCAACAGGCAACAGCCAGAGCGGGTGCGGTTCCAGGCCCGGGAATCTTCGCTGTTGCATGCCTCGCGGTTTTGAACGGAGAAGTGCGCATGCTGCTCAAGGACAAGGTGGTGATCATTTCCGGCATCGGCCCCGGCCTCGGCGTGAAGCTGGCGATCGAAGCGGCCCGCGAGGGCGCCAAGGCCATCGCCATCGGTGCACGTTCGGCCGACAAGCTCGACGACGCCGAGCAGCGCATCCGCGCGGTCAACGCGCAGTGCAAGGTGCTCAAGCAGGTCACCGACATCACCGACCGCGCCGCTTGCGATGCGCTGGCCGCGGCCACGGTCAAGGCTTTCGGCCGCATCGACGCGCTGGTCAACAGCGCCTTCTTCCACGGCGACATGGACTACGTGGCGAGCGCGAAGCTCGACGACTGGACTGTGGTGCTCGGCACCAATCTGCTCGGCACGCTCAAGCTGACGCAGGCTGTGCTGCCGCAGATGCAGAAACAGAAAAGCGGCGCGATCGTCATGATCAACACCATGGCCGCGCGCCAGGTGCCGCCACTGGGCGAAGCCGGTTATGCCGCGTCCAAGGCCGCGCTCGCCAACTCCGCCAAGTACCTGGCCAAGGAAGTCGGCAAGGACGGCATCCGCGTCAACACGATCCACATGGGCTGGATGTGGGGCGCACCGGTGCAGGGCTACATGGAGTGGCAGGCCAGCGAGCACAAGGTGCCGGTGGAGACGCTGAAGGCGCAGGTCGCGGCGACGATCCCGCTCGGCCGCATCCCCACCGACGACGAGTGCGCGCGCGCGGCGCTGTTCCTGGCGTCCGACTACGCCAGCGCCGTCACCGGCGCGGCGCTCGACGCCAACGGCGGCGCCTACATGCCTTGAGCAGTCCCTGCTCGTGCCCTGAGAGCACATCATGGAAAAAATCATCTACCTGATCTGGCGCGACCCCAGAGTCGACATCGAAACCTTCGGCAGAAAGCTGCGCGGCGAACTTGCCGTGCAGTTGCGCGCCATCGCGTCGGTGCGCAGCCTGCGGGTCAATGTCGCCGACGCCGCGGTCGCCGCCGGCAGCGGCATCAAGCAGACGTTCCTGAATCCGCCGCTGGAAACGGTGGTGCAGGTCTGGCTCGACAGCGCCATCGCGCATCTGCGCCAGCCGGTGGACGACGCCATCGCCGCCCACGCCGCGCGCCACGCGGCCTACCTGGTCACCGAGTCGCAGCCGCTGCGGAACTTGCAGCATCCGCCGAAGTCCGGCGAACGCACCGAGGGCTTCTCGCAGATCGCGCTGCTGCGCAAGCCGCAGCGACTGAGCTATGCGGAGTGGCTCGACATCTGGCACAACTCGCACACCCGGGTCGCGATCGAAACGCAGTCGACCTTCGAGTACATCCAGAACGTGGTGATTCGCCCGCTGACCGCAGGCGCGCCGCCGCTGGACGCGATGGTCGAGGAGTGTTTTCCGGTCGCGGCGCTGGCCGATCCGTTGACGTTCTTCGATGCGGTGGGCAACCAGGCGAAGTTCGACGCCAATCTCAAAGCGATGATGGACAGCGTGCACCGTTTCATCGATCTGGCCACCATCGACGTGGTACCGACCAGCCAGTACTGCCTGTACTGATCGCAGTCGTCATACCGGCGCATGCCGGAATCCAGTGTCTGCCCGCTACGGCGCTGCGCGCCGCCTGGATACCGGCTTGAGCCGGTATGACGGAACTATTGAATTGGAAATGGAATTACTCGGTGGTCCAGCCGGTGCCGGAAACCTTGGTGACCGTGGCACGCGTGGGATCATCCCACAGCGCCGCGCTGGCCGGATCGACCGTTCCCAGCAGCCGCTTGAGCAGCGACTTGAGAATGGTGCCGTCCTCGGCGCCGAGACGTTCCAGCAGATCCAGTTCGAAGGCCTTGGCGGCGGAAATCAGGTTCAGCGCACAGACGCGGCCGCGCTCGGTCAGCCGGTATTCCTGGCTCTGGTTCTCGGCCACCACCGCCATCTGCGCCACCAGCCCGCGCGCCACCAGCGATTGCAAGGTCGCGGCGCTGGGGTGGTTGAGTACGGCGTTCATGCCGGCGTCGAGTTCGCCGGCAGTCATCGCCGGGCGCAGCGTCAGCGTCGACAGCACGTAGAACTCGTCGTCGCTCAAGCCTTCGCCGGCCAGATGCTTGCGAATCTGCCCGAAGAACTGGAAGTGACTGCGGCCCAGCAGATAGCCGAGAAAATCATCGCTGAAGCTGCCGGTCATGTAGGCGCTGCGTGGCTTCGATGCCGCGGCTTCGCGGCGCGTGGCATGCGCATAGCGGCCGCTGTGGAACACCAGCGGCGCGGCCTCCGAGCGGCTGAAATTCTGCACCTCGCCGACGAAGATCACATGGTCGCCGCCGTCGTACTGGAATGCGGCACGGCACTCGAAGCGCGCGGTACAGCCTTTCAGCAGCGGGATGTCGCCGACGCCGGTTTCGGTGTCCAGACCCGCGAACTTGTCTTCGCCACGCTTGGCGAAGCGCGCGGACAACGGCTCCTGATCGGTCGCCAGCACGTGCACCGCCCAGTGCGGCGCGGTGCGGAACGCCGGCAGGCTCATCGAGTTGTTGGCCAGGCTC
Organism: Stenotrophobium sp.; assembly: GCA_050740035.1. Lineage (GTDB taxonomy): Bacteria > Pseudomonadota > Gammaproteobacteria > Nevskiales > Nevskiaceae > Stenotrophobium. The sequence goes on from JBOICJ010000111.1 coordinate 2,663, forward strand.
CACAGCACCAGCGGCGGATTCAGCGACACCGAGTTGAAACTGTTGACGGTCAGCCCCAGCGGCTGACCGTCAGGACCGCGGGTGGTGATGATGGTCACGCCCGTCGCGAAACTTCCCAGTGCCTTGCGGAACTCGGCGGCATCCAGGCTTGCAGGCACAGTCATTGCGTCAACCAGCTCCTCAAACCGTCAGCGTGCTGCGCACGCGCTTACAGGTCATATTTGATCGTGAAGGTAGCGTAGTCGCGGTCGGAGTAACCGTTCTGGATGATCGGGCTGTTCGCTCCGCTCATCTGTCCGGCCTCGGTGTTGCTGCCACGCACGCGCCGGTCGGGATTGCCGAAGAAGAAGTTGTAGCCCAGCGAGAACGTCAGGTTGGACAGATAGGTCATGCTGGTTTGCAGGCTCAGGCGCTTGTCGCCAGCGCCGGTCAGGGAGCCGAAGGCGCCGGCCATCGGCGAATTGCCCTGCAGTTCCATCGCATAGCCGAGCTGGTTGCTCAAATCCCAGCCGGAGATCACGTTGTGGTTGCCGAAGATCGCGAGCATCTGCACCGCCGAGGCGGTTTTATCCGCGGTCAGCACATCGCCGTTGCCGACCGGGTTGACGCCGAAGGACTGCTTGATCGGATCGACGTCGGTGACGTGCACGACGCCGGCTTCGCCGACCACCGCGACATCATCCACCAGGAAGCCGGGGTTGACGGTGTAGATGCCGGACATCAGTCCCTGCACCAGGTTGCCGCGGGTGTAGATCGGGCTGAGCACACCGCCGATGACCGCCTGCACCTGCATGTCGATGTGCTGGCGATAGAGGAATTCGCCGGCGACGTTGACCGGGCCGACCACGGTTGAATAGGTCAGGCCGGTGAGGTCGATGCCGTCGTAATACTTGAGCGCATACGATACCGGCTCCGGCTGGTTGATCAGCTGCGTGGTGATCGGCACGCTGGTGAGATTGGCCGGATTGATCCCCAGGCTGTTGAGCAAGCCGCCCACCGGACCAGTCACCGAAGACGGCAGGCTGTTGTAGATCGCCTGGGTCGGATTGGCGATCAGCGGGTAACCCATGGTCAGGACCACCGCCGGATTGGTATCGCTGTATCTCAGGCGATACAGGCCGACGTTGAAGTTCGGCGTCAGGTTGTACTTGATGCCGATGCCGTATTGCCCATGCTTGCCGGGAGTGATGTCCGGATTGCGGGTGACGATGATGAAGGGCGGCGCGCCCAGTTGCG
>JBOICJ010000112.1:0-2407 GCA_050740035.1 Stenotrophobium sp.
ATCTTCGGCCGGGTTGTCCTGCAGGGCCTGCAACGCGGCCAGACGCTCGCCCTCTTCACGATTGCACTGCGTCTGGTTCATGCAATCCGGCGTTCCGGTGCTGATTTTCGCAGTGAGCGCCGAAAGCTCTCCAGCGTTGCGCGGCAGCCTGCCGCCGTTCAGCGCCTTGAGCCGGATCAGGCCTTCACGCGCCAGGAACTGCTGCTTGATCGCCAGCCGCGCGGTCTGGTCGGGGTCGAGCAGGTTGTCGCCGTAGAGAATGCCGTCGGAGCGCAGGCGCGTGCTCAGCACATAGTCTTGCCGGGTATTGCCCTGGGTATGTTGCAGCTCGTTTTTCCACGACTGCTGGCCGTTCACAGTGAGATGCACGTCGAACTGCCGCACCAGCGCCAACGATGTCGCCGGAGGTGGTAGTGGCGCGATCGGCACCGGCGGCGGCGCGGACTTTGCAAGTGCCTTGCTCTGGGCCCGGGTCAGGAATACCGGCACTGGCGGCGGCGGCGTATCCGGTGCGGCGGCCACGGCCTGCGGCAGCTCGTCATGCGTCATCGACCGCGCGATACGGAAGCCAAGCCCGGCATCATAGGCATCGCCGGGGTCCGCATCGCGGCTGGACAGGCGCAGCGCGTGGAGGTTGTTGCCCCAGCCGCCGCCACGGTTGACGTGCTTGCGGCAGGCCGCCGAGACCCAGGCCGAGCCATCGGCCGGCGCGCCCGTGTAGTCGGCATGCCAGCAGTCGGCGACCCACTCCCAGACGTTGCCGAGCATGTCGTGGAAACCCCAGGCATTTGCCGGGAAACTGCCCACCGGCGCCGCCGCGGCGTAATGGTCATCGCACTTCTCGGCCCAGTAACGCTCCGGGTGTCCACGCCGGCCACTAGCGTCGAGCAGATTGACGTGGGCGCAGGGATTCGGATCGTAGCTGCCCCAGGGATAGCGCTCCTCGCTGCCGGCACGCGCCGCATATTCCCACTCCGCCTCGCTCGGCAGCCGGTAGGGTTTGCCGGTGCGCGCGGCCAGCCAGTCGGCGTAGGCCTGTGCCTGACTCCAGGACACGCCCGCGACCGGGTAGCGGTCATGCGCGTCGTCACTGGCCATGTGCGGCTGCGAACAGCCGCCGTCGCGGACGCAGGCCTGCCACTCGGCGTGGGTCACTTCAAAACGCCCCATCGCGAAAGGCCCGATCCGCACCTCGTGCGCCGGGCGCTCGTAGGGCTGTCCATCGCCGGCCAAATCGCCCATGCGATAGTGCCCGCCACGCAGCGCGATCATCTGTGGCGCGGCAGCGCAGTCGCGAAAAACAATGACGCCTGACGCCAGCCGTTTGGTACTGGCGCGACAGGATGGCGTCGCCGCCGCCGCAGTCGCGACGGTTTTGCTGTCCTGCACGGATTTTTCATCCGCATGGGCAGTGGTCGCGATACCGAGCGCGAGCAGCAACAGGCCACGAAGGATCATGGCGTGAACTCGATTTCGAGACTGCCGGCATCGCGCTTGTCGCCCAGCAATCCGGTTTTCCAGATCGCGCGCTTCACCGAATCGTCCAGCGCAGGACCGCCGCCGCAGCCTTGCAGGAAATGCACGGCGATGATCCTGCCGCCGGCGGCGTAGTCGAGGCGCAGGCGACAACGGAAACTGCTGCCGACGCCGGGCGGCTCCAGCCAGTTGTCGCGGATGCGGCCCACCACATCCTCGAGTTCCTGCTCATCGTTTGACGCGCGCGATGAAGACGGCGCGGTGCTGGCGGCGGAAGCAGCCGGCCGGGTGGCGGGCTTTGCCGGAGCCGGATGCGTAACCGGCCTGTGCGCCGGAACCGGCGTCGGCAGCGGCACCACGGGGCGCAGGTCCCGCGGCGGCTCGACCGGGCTGGCCGGCACCGGCATCGGGGCTTGCTCGGGCAGCAGACTGACGAGCATCGCCGGCAACTGCGCCTGCGGATGTCCGCCGCTGCGGATAACCAGCGCCGGACTCAGTAGCACGATCAGCACACTGACATGAAGCAGCAGCGTCACGATTGCCGCTGCCGCATCCAGCCCGCGCAACGAAGATGCGCGCAACCGCGATGAATGGCCAAGCGAAATCTGGATGACCTCGGAATTCACGCATCTACCCGCGACGGACCTTACCGATTCTAGTGTAGCGTCCGTACAGCCTGGCGGTCTTGCCGATCACGCCGCGTCCATGATCCCAGAGAACGCCGGCTCGATGGAATTTATAACGGTATCGCGCACGCTGGGCGCGACCTGCCTCAGCCTCGGAGTGACAACATTGGGACGCGATCAGCCCAAGTACGCCTGCCCGCCATCGATCGCGATGCTCTGGCCGTTGATGTAACGGCAATCGTCGCTGCACAGCGTGACGACGAAGCGGCCGATGTCCTGCTCGCAATCGCCGACGCGCTGCATCG
>JBOICJ010000113.1:0-3439 GCA_050740035.1 Stenotrophobium sp.
CATCACCTGGCGCATCGCCCAGGTCGTCAGATACACAGGTCCTTCGGGCAAGGCCTGCTTGACCTGGATCGGATAGCGCGACAACGGCTTGCCGTCCTTGGTCTCGACTTCGCGGATCGCCGACAGCGGCGCCTTGTAGCCGCCCGCAGCCAGGGTCGAGTACATCTGCGCCACGTCGAGCGGCGAGATCGTGATTGAGCCGAGGAAGATCGAGGGCACCGCGATGGCGTCGCCGTCGTAGCCGGCCGCGTGCATCGTGTCCAGCACATTCTGCGCGCCGATCTGCATGCCCAGCCAGACCGTCGGCAGGTTCTCGGAATGCGCCAGCGCCATGTACAGCGGCATCGGCCCGTGTAATTGACGATCGTAATTCTTCGGCGACCAGACGGTGTGATTGGGCAGCGGAATCTCCTGCGGCTCATCCGGCAGAATGGTTTGCAGGTTGAACCGCTGCGGCTGTTCCAGCGCCGTGAGGTAGACGAAGGGCTTGGCCAGCGAGCCGATCGAGCGGCGCGAATCCAGCGCGCGGTTGAAGCCGGCATAACGGGCATCGCGTCCGCCGACCAGCGCCAGCACGTCGCCGCCGTCGGCGCTGACGACGACGCCGGCAGCCTCGAGCGTGTCGGGTTTCATGCGGCGGCGTTTTTCGATGGCTGGCAGCTGCTCGGTGATCTCCTTTTCCAGCGACTCCTGCACCATCGGGTTGAGCGTGGTGAAAATCCGCAGGCCCTCGTTGGTGAGATCGCTGTCCTGGTATTGGCCCTTGAGTTGGCGCTTGACCAGATCGACGAACGCCGGATAGCGCGCCGCACCGCCGGTCTTGCCGCCGAACACGCCCAGGGGTTTGGCGATTTCACTCTTGTACTCGTCGTCGCCGATCAGATGCTCGTCGCGAAAAATCCCCAGCACCAGATTCCTGCGCGCCAGCGCGCGGGCTTCGTTGCGGCGCGGGTTGTAGTACGAAGGGCCCTTCACCAGTCCCACCAGCAGGGCGATTTCATGCGGCCGCAGTTCGTTGAGCGGCTTGTTGAAATAAAACTGCGAACCCAGGCCAAAGCCATGCACGGCGCGACTACCGTCCTGACCGAGGCTGACCTCGTTCAGATACGCTTCGAGGATATCGTCCTTGGAGTAATGCGCTTCCAGCAGCAGCGCCATGAAAATTTCGTTGAACTTGCGCGCCACCGTCTGCTGGCTGGTGAGGAAGAAATTCTTGACCAGCTGCTGCGTCAGCGTGCTGCCGCCCTGCACCACGTGACCGGCGCGCAGGTCGGCGAAGGCCGCGCGCGAAATCGCGCGCAGGCTGACGCCGTGGTGCGAATAAAACTCGCGATCCTCGACCGCGACCAGTCCCTTGGTCAGCAGCGGCGGCACCTCCGACAGTTTGACCAGCACGCGATCTTCGCCCTGCTGCGGATAGATGCTGCCGATCAGCATGGGATCGAGCCGGACGATGTCGTGCGTCTGGCCACTGCTGCGATCGGTCACCGAGGTGATGCCGTTCTCGCCGAAATTCACCGCCAGCTGCATCTCCGGCTGCACGCCGTCCCAGAAATCGACGGCACGCGTGTTGACCAGCACCTGACTGCGGTTTGCGTTATAGGTGCCGCTGCCGGTGGGCTCGACCATGCTGCGATAACCCAGCTCATCCAGCTCGTGTTGCAGGGTCGCCGCGCTCAGATCCTGCCCGGGATAAAGCTCCTGCGGCGCCGCGAACACTTGTGCCGGCAAGGCCCAGCGGGCGCCGGCGAAACGGCTGCGGATCTCGCGATCCAGCCCCATCAGATAGAATGCAAAAGCGAGTATCGCGGCGCTGATCGCCAGCACCAGCGCCACCGCGGCGAAGCTGCGGATTTTTTGAGAGACAGGTTTTTTCATGAAGGGCGCAATGATACTCGGTTGGTGTTTGCTCTGACCGCCAAAACCGCATCGGAGTGCCGCCCGCTGTGGCATTCATGCTCGGAATATTTGTTATTATATATAATAAATAATTATTAATATTATATAATATATAACAATATTTTTCATCGCATCCGCAGCAGCGGGTGCAACACAAGGTAGAATTCGCGCAGTCGCGAAAAATGCGTACCCGCGGGCACCCTCGCGGCTCGTCGGCGCAACCGGCAACCCGGTTCTGCACTTCGTTCTACGTACGGAATCACAATAACCGATCAGGGAGCACGAGCAATGTTTGGACGATTCATGCCCAAGAAGGGGCAGTTTTTTGAATATTTCAGCGAACATGCAATGCTGCTGGTCGAGGGTTCCACCGAACTCAAGGCCTTGATGGAAAACGTCGCCGAGTTGCAGCTGCGCAAGCGCAACATCGAGACCATCGAGCACAAGGCCGACAAGGTCACGCATAAAACCATGCAGATGCTGCACCAGACCTTCATCACGCCGCTGGACCGCGATGAAATCCACCAACTCATCACGCGCATGGACGACATCCTCGACCTGATGGAAGACGCCTCGCAGTGCATGTTCCTCTACAACATCCATGCGGTCACCGACGAGACCCGACAACTGGCCAGCATCTGCGTCGAATGCACCGAGCGCGTGCGCGATGCGGTCAACCTGCTGCCGGACATGAAGAACTCGAAAGCCATCCTCGGTCACTGTGCGCGCATCGATCAACTCGAAAGCGACGCCGATCACCTCATGCGCAGCGCCCTGGCCAAACTGTTCCGCGAAGAGCCGGACGCCCGGCAGATCATCAAGATGAAGGAGCTGTACCAGCTGCTGGAGTCGGTCACCGACCGCTGCCAGGATGTTGCCAATATCATCGAAGGCATCGTGCTCGAGAACGCCTGATGGCCGAACTGCATATCGGGCTCAATCTGATCATTTTTCTGGTCGCCCTGGCCCTGATCTTCGATTTCATGAACGGCTTTCACGACGCCGCCAACTCCATCGCGACGATCGTTTCAACCGGCGCCATGAGCCCGCAGTTCGCCATCATCTGGGCGGCGTTCTTCAACTTCATCGCCTTTATGTTTTTCGGCTTCCACGTCGCCACGACCATGGGCAAGGGCATCATCGACCCGGGCATCGTCGATTCGCATGTGATTTTCGGCGCGCTGGTGGGCGCGATCAGCTGGAGCATCATCACCTGGTATTACGGCATCCCTTCCAGTTCGTCGCACGCCCTGATCGGCGGCCTGGCGGGCGCAGCGGTAGCCAAGGGCGGCGTCGGCACGCTGGTCGCCAGCGGCTTCCTGAAAACCTCGGCGGCGATCGTGCTGTCGCCGCTGTTGGGATTTATCCTCGGCGCGCTGCTGATGATCGCGGTGGCATGGATCGGATTCCGGTCGACGCCGCGGCGCATGGATCGCATGTTCAACGCGCTGCAATTCATCGGCGCCGCCGGCCAGAGCCTCGCCCACGGCAGCAACGACGCGCAGAAAACCATGGGCATCATCTGGATGTTGCTGATTGC
>JBOICJ010000114.1:0-6265 GCA_050740035.1 Stenotrophobium sp.
TCGGCGAATCCGGCTCCGGCAAGAGCCAGACCGCGCTGGCGGTGATGGGCCTGCTCGCGGCCAATGCCCGCGTCGGCGGCAGCATCCGTTATCGAGGGCAGGAGTTGCTGGGTGCCAAGGCGGCAACGATGAACGCCCTGCGCGGGGCCGAGATCGGCATGATCTTCCAGGATCCGATGACCTGCCTCAATCCCTACCTGCGCATCGGCCCGCAGATGGCCGAGGTGCTGGTGCAGCATCGCGGGCTGGCCTGGGCGGCGGCGCTGGATGCCAGCGCGCAGATGCTCGATGCCGTGCGCATGCCCGATGCCCGCGCGCGCCTGCGGCAGTATCCGCACGAGTTGTCCGGCGGCCAGCGCCAGCGCGTGATGATCGCCATGACCCTGCTGTGTCATCCGCAGTTGCTGATCGCCGACGAGCCGACCACCGCGCTGGACGTGACCATCCAGGCGCAGATTCTCGATCTGCTGGTCGAACTGCGCCGCGAAATGGGACTGGCGATCCTGCTGATCACCCATGATCTCGGCGTCGTCGCCGAACTCTGCGACCACGCGCTGGTGATGTACGCCGGGCGGGCGATGGAGCAAGGCCCGACGCGGCAGTTGCTGAGCCGTACCACGCATCCCTATACGCGCGGATTGCTGCGGTCGCGGCCGAGCGCCGGACTGGTGGCGAACGGGCCTCTGCAGACGATTCCGGGCGCGCCGCCCGATCTTTCGCGCCTGCCGCCGGGCTGCCCATTTCAGCCGCGTTGTCGCCATGCCGAGCCGGTTTGCAGCGAGCGGACGCCGGAATTGCAGCAGGACGGCGATTTGCAGCGCGCCTGCCATATCCGGCTCAGCGATTGAGATCACTTTGAGTTTTGTTGCGAAGAACGGGAATTTACTGGTAATTTCCCACCTGCGAGCGCATGGTCCGGCATCAGCCGGGGGCATGCCGAGGAGTAACAAGCGACCGCCTGACGGTCCAATACGATAAGCGGGGGAGTCTTGCGATGAGCATTCATGCGTCAGTCCGTTCGGGTTCATTGAAGCTGGGAGCGGCCCTGCTGCTCGGAGCCATGATGGCGCCAGCCTGGGCCGTGCAGTTTTCCCTGCCTTTTTTCGGCGACCAGGAAATCGATGGCGTGCTCAACACCACGATCACCGTCGGCGCCAACATGCGCATGCAGAAGCAATCCAGCGACCTGATCGGCAAGGGACACCTCAATCCCAACGTCTGTGCCAGTACCGATCCCAACTCTGCGGGCTATTCCTGCCAGGGTTTGTACAAGAACCAGTACCAGCCTTCACAACTCCTCGAGCACTCTCCGGGCGCCTATTCCCAGAATAACGACCAGGGCGATCTCAACTACAACAAGGGCGACCTGACCTCCGGTGTCGCCAAGGTGACGCAGGATCTTTCGCTGAAGATGGGCAACTTCGGCATCTTTGCCAAGACGCTGTATTTCTACGACTGGGTCAACAACAATTTCACCGAATATCATCCCAACGAAATCACGCCGGAAAACGCCGCCAGCGTCGGGCATGCGGCGTCCGGCCTGGCCATGCTCTATTCCGCCAACGGCCGCACCTACGGTCCCGGCGGCGTGGTCTACAGCAAGCGCAGCAGCGGTTCGACGCTGGAGCAGATCGGCACCAACCTGCAGTTGCTCGATTTGAATTTCTACGGCCGCGTGCCGATTTTCGGCCACAACCTCACCTTCAAGATCGGCCGCCAGACCGTCAACTGGGGCGAGAGCACGCTCAACGCCGTCAACTCGATCAACTCGGCCAACCCGATCAACGCCAACAACTTCTATCGCGTCGGCATGGAAGTGGCGGATGTGTTCACGCCGATCAACATGGTGTTCCTCAGCACCGACCTGTTCGACGGCGCGACGCTGGAGACGTTCTACCAGCTTGAATGGAAACCGCTGGAAGCGCCGGCGGCCGGCAGCTTCTATTCCGGCAACAACATCGTCGGCACCAACAATGCCGTCAACTACGGCAACCTGAGCTTCGGCCAGGCGCCGGACGATCCCTACGGCATCGGCTGGCCGCTGGAAAATCCGCTGAGTGGCATCACCACCCTGACTGGTACGATCCGTCGCCTGCAGGACCACAATCCGAAGACCGGCGGTCAGTATGGCGTGGCCCTGAAGTACTACGCCGACTGGCTCAACAACGGCACCGGCCTCGGGCTGTATTACGAGAACTACCACTCGCGCCTGCCCTATGCCAGCACCTTCGCCAGCCGCGCCAGTTGTGCGCGCGGCGCCGGCCCGGCCAACGGCAATAACTGGGATCCCTCGCTGGCCGGTAATGCCTTGAACCAGAACGCCACCGATCCGGTGTCGTTCCTGCTGACCTGTAACAATCTGCCCTTGGTGGCGGGGGTTACCGGCATCAAGAACGCGGAGAAGTGGTATCCGGGAGCGCCGAATTTCGGCACCGATCCCAAAACCGGCAAGCCGGTTCTGAGCGACGCGCTGCCGGGCGACACCGCCAGCCTGATGATCGAGTATCCGGAAGACATCCACCTGCTCGGTGCCAGTTTTGAAACCACGGTCGGGCCCCTGTCCCTGCAGGGCGAGGTAGCCTATCGCCCGAACGCGCCGCTGCAGATCAACCCGGCCGACCTGACGCTGGCGGCATTCGGTCCGACGCTGACCAGTTGCGGTCAGGGCGGTGTGACCTGCCAGGGCACCGGTGTCACCGGCCTTGCCGCTGCGCAGACGGTACTCGCGCCATTGTTGCAGCAACTGGGCAGTGCGGTCCCCGGCGGACTCGGCGGCATCCAGAATGCGGTGTCCTACGGCCAGAGCGATGCCAATCCCGGCAATTGCACGCTTCCCAATCAGGCAGGTTGCGATACCTTCACGCTGGCCATCGGCCACATCGACGGTTCAGCCCGTTCGTTCCCGAACTTCGTGGTTCCCTATCGCGGCGGCGTGCTCGGCCAGAATTCGCCGACCGATTTCACCAAGCCGCTGGATCGCAACAATCCCGGCTATATCCAGGGCTACGAGCGCTTCAAGACCTTCCAGTATGACCTCGGCGCGACCCAGGTGCTGGGCGAGACCGACACCTTGCCGGCCGCGATCGCCGCCAGCCAGATCTTGATTCTGTATGAAGTCGGCGCGACCTGGGTGCCGGGGCTGCCTTCGCTGGACCGCCTGCAGATCACCAGCGACGGCGGCACCTACACCTCGGCCACGGCCGGCGCCGACGGCTCCGGTGCCGACGGCTCGCGACAATCGTGCAGCACCAACGCCAACTGCGTGACCGGTCCCGATGGCCTGCGCTTCAACCCGCATCAGGCGCCGCTGGGCGATTTCGCCACCAAGTTCTCCTGGGGCTACAACATCATTTCGCTGATCCGCTACGAGAGCGTGCTGCCCGGCATCAGTCTGCAAACCCAGTTGACGATCAAGCACGACGTCAACGGCAACGCACCGGGGCCGGCCGAGAATTTCCTCGGCGGTCGCAAGATCTTCGATATCCTGCAGGAAATCCGCTACAAGTCGGCCTTGTCGTTCGATTTCGGTTACAACTGGATCACCGGCGGCGGCGAGAAGAACCTGCTGCGCGACCGCGACTCGATGAGAGCCTATGTGAAGTACCAGTTTTAACCGCTATGCGTTCCAAAAATCCCCGGTGCACGTGAGCGCACCGGGGATTTTTTTGTAGGAGTGGCGGGAGCCGTGCTCCCGCTGGGCACGATCTTTTTTTGTCGCGCCCAAGGGGCGCTCCTATTTGTTTATTCACACTGGATTCCCGTCGTCATTCCCGCGTCCTCTCCCATTCGTCATTCCCGCGGACGCGGGAATCCAGAAGGCTTGGCGGATGCACACTGGATTCCGCATTCCGCTGCGCGGCTCCGGAATGACAGTTTTAAGTTCCCTGCTGTTCGGGTATCGAAAATTTGAGTCGCCGCACGCGTGATGCGCGGAGGTGTGCCCGATGGGGCGCGCATGCGCTACGCTGTTTTCAGAGGCTCGAGACCGCCCTGGGCCTGCGCATCTGCTCAAGCATGACGCGGGTATTGTCGACCCAGTGCGGAAATTCCTGTGCAGGCAATGCGGCGGCGAACAGCCAGCCCTGCATCAGCTTGCAGCCCATGCTGCGCAGGATTTCGAGCTGCTCCAGCGTTTCGACGCCCTCGGCGACGACGTCGATGTGCAGGCGCTGGGCCAGCCCGATGACGCTGGCGACGATCTGCCGCTGCTTGTCGCCGGCCGACAGTGATTTGATGAAATCGCTGTCGAGCTTGATCTTGTCGATCTTGAAGCGGCTCAGATAGGACAGCGAGGAATAGCCGGTGCCGAAGTCGTCGAGCGACAGCCGCAGGCCGATCTCCTGGAGTTGCGCGAGCAGCTTGCCGGCCTCGTCGTGATTGCCGATCAGGACGGTTTCGGTGATCTCCATTTCCAGCATTTCCGGCGGTAGGCCCGAGCGCTTGAGCGCGCTGAGGACGATGTTCTGGAAACCGTCCTGCAACAGCCGCGCCGAGACGTTGAACGCCAGCCGCAGCTGCCGGCCCTCGCGGTTCCACTGCGCGAAGTGCATGCAGGCCTTGTGCGTCATCTGGTCGGTGATGCCGCGAATCAACTCGCTCTCTTCGGCGATGAAGATGAACTCTGACGGCATGACGATGCTGCCGTCGGCGCGACGCCAGCGCACCAGCGTTTCGGCGCCGACGGTCACGCCCTGCTCGATGTCGATCACCGGCTGGAAGAACGGCTCGAATTCCTGCGCGGCGATGCCTTTGCGGATATCGCTGGCGATCTGGAGTCTTTGGCGGGACTGCTCTGAAATGCGGATTTCGGCGACCACTGGCAGCCCGTCGCCGCGCCGCCGCGCCTCGAACAGCGCGGCTTCGGCTTCGGTCTGGATGTCTTCGGGGCGCTCATGCTGCTGTAGCCAGAAGGCGATGCCGATGCGGGCATTCATCGGGATGCTGAGGCCGTCGACCTCCAGCGGCCGGCGAATCTCATCGAGCAGCATGGCGCACAGATCATTGGCCAGCGTCCGCACTTCCTGATCGCTGCCGCATTCGCGGATCGTGCAGGCCAGCGCGGCACCGCCGTAGCGGTAAAGCGCGCCGTCGCGGCCGAGGCGCGGCGCGATGCGCCGCACGATTTCGCGCAGCACCTCGTCGCCGAAGCGCGAACCGAATCCGGAGCTGATGGCGCCGAGGCGCTCGATGCCGATCAGGATCAGGCCGAAGCTGCGGCGGCCGCCGAGGTTGCGCTGGGTGTCGGCGATGACCCGCGTCAGCCGCAGCCGGTTGGGAAGCCCGGTGAGCGTATCGAAATAGGCGAGGTGGTGGACGTGTTCGCTGCGCGCCTTGATGTCCTCGATGACGCGGCCGATGGCGCCGATTTCGTCGTCGCGCTGCGGCAGCGTCACGCCGCGGAAATTTCCCGACAACACCTGCAACAGTGCTTTATGCGTGCTGCCCAGCGGCCGCACGACGCTGTCGAAGATGCCGTAGGACAGCGCCAGCCCCGCGAGCAGCGCCAGGCCGATGCCGACCAGGCCGTATTGAAACGTGGTGATGTCGCCGTGCGTGATCGCCGCCTGCGCGCTGTCGGCCGAGGTGATGCCGTCGCGCGTGTTTTGCAACAGCAGTTTCCATAACGGCGCGAAACCGGTGTCGGCCAGGGTGGTGAGCGCGGCATAGCGGCCGGCCGGCTCGGCGGGTGCGCGCGTCAGCTCGGAAATGATCCGGTCCGATAGCGCATTACCGGCGGCAACCAGCTCCGTCGAGTCGGCGTCCTGGCTGATCAGTTGCAGCCGCACGCGCAGGCTGCGGATGTCGGCTTCGAGCGCGGCGCCGGCCGCGTCGGGCCAGCGCGCGTTGTCGGCTGCCGCGATGCGCAGGTCGCGATTGAGATCCTGCTGCAATCTCGAGAGGTCTTCGGTGACCGACGAGACGTTGGCAAAACGCAGGGTGTAGTCGCGGAAACTTTCGTAATTGTGCGCGACCAGAAACAGCCGCGCCGCCAGAAACAGGGCCGCCAGCAGCAGCAGCCCGTTCATCAACATGACCATCAGCAGCAGCTTGCCTCTGAGGGTGAGTCGGTCGAGATTGGGAATCATGCGTTCAGCTGATGATGAAGCCGGGCGAAGATGGACTCATTGCCCACAGCATACAGGCTCCGGCATGCACACGGATGCTGCGGTTTGTGGATTTTTTATCCGGGCGCGCGACCGTCCGGCTGTCGTTTGCGACCGTTCGTGCGCTTGCCGCTTGCGGCTCGCATGACGCCGCTGCATTG
>JBOICJ010000115.1:0-2228 GCA_050740035.1 Stenotrophobium sp.
GCAAGATTCCCTCGATGGTGTTCTGGGGGCCACCGGGCGTGGGCAAGACCACGCTGGCGCGACTGATCGCGCAGCATGTCGATGCGCAGTTCCTGACGCTGTCGGCGGTGCTGGCCGGGGTCAAGGACATCCGCGAGGCCACCGCTGCGGCACAGTCGGCCTTGCGCGGCTTGCAGCCGCAGCGCACGGTTTTGTTCATCGATGAAATTCATCGTTTCAACAAGGGCCAGCAGGACGCGCTGCTGCCATTCGTCGAAGACGGCACCCTGGTCCTGATCGGCGCAACCACTGAGAATCCTTCGTTTGAACTCAACGCCGCGCTGCTCTCGCGCCTGCGCGTGTTTGTGTTGCGTGCGCTCGATCAGGCGGCGATTCGTAATCTGCTGGAGCAGGCGCTGACCGACGACACGCGCGGACTGGGTGCCGCGGCGGACAGCATTCCAGAGTCGTGGCTGGATCGCATCACCGAGGCGGCCGATGGCGATGCGCGTCGCGGATTGATTCTGCTGGAGACGGCGGTCGAACTGTCGCGGGCGGAACAATCGCGGGATGAAGCCTTGCTGGAGAAACTGATCGGACGCGGATTCCGCCGCTTCGACAAGCAGGGCGAGAATTTCTACGACCAGATTTCCGCGCTGCATAAATCGGTACGCGGCAGCGATCCCGATGCGGCGCTCTACTGGTATGCACGCATGCTCGATGGCGGCTGCGATCCGCGCTACATCGCGCGGCGCGTGGCGCGCATGGCGGTCGAGGATATCGGCCTGGCCGATCCGCGCGCCATCCAGCTGAGCCTCCACGCCTGGGATCTGTGGGAGCGGCTGGGCAGTCCCGAAGGCGATCTGGCGATCGCCGAGGCGGTGGTCTACATGGCCTGCGCCCCCAAGAGCAACGCGGTTTATACCGCGCTCAAGGCCGCGCAATCGGCGGTCGAGACGCACGGCACGCTGGAAGTGCCGCTGCATCTGCGCAATGCGCCGACGCGGCTGATGAAGGAGCTGGGTTACGGCAAGGACTACCGCTACGATCACGATGAGGAGTCCGCCCACGCCGTGGGGCAGCAGTTCCTGCCCGACCGCCTTGCCGGAACGCAATTTTACCGGCCAGTGCAGCGCGGCCTCGAAATCCGTATCGCCGAGAAGCTGGCGCAACTGCGTGCCGCGAACAGGCCGGGCTAACGGTCTTGCCGGGCCGCGCACTATAATTCACAGGCCTGACGGAGATGGCATTCCTCCGCTAACCGCCTTGAACGGCTGATGATGCCTACAGCGTTTCCGGTTTCGCCGGGGAGTTGTAGGGGTGTTGCCACGACAAATCCCTCTCCGGTGATGGTCTTGTTCATCTTGATCGGTAAGGAGTGCTAATGGATTTGATGTCTGCGATCGCGGTCGGTACGGGCGCCGCACTGGGCGCGTTGTTGCGCTGGTGGCTGGGGGCGATGTTCAATCCGCTGTTTCCGACCATCCCGATGGGAACGCTGGCCGCCAACTGGCTGGGCGGCTTCATCATGGGCATTGCCATGGGGCTGATCGCCAACTACCAGGCCCTGTCGCCGGAGTTGCGCCTGTTTTTGACCACCGGCTTTCTCGGCGGCTTGACCACCTTCTCGACATTTTCCGCCGAGACCGTGACGCTGTTTCTGCGCACGCAGTACGGCTGGGCGTTCGCTGCAATCCTGATGCATGTCGCAGGCTCGCTGGCAATGACCCTGCTGGGGTTCTACAGCTACCGCTTGATCCGGCTATAAGGAGCGATCATGGAAATCCGAAAACAGAACGAAGCTCCGATGGAAGGCGTGATGCTGTGTTTTCTCGTGCATGAAAACCGGAAATGTCATGGCCTGCTGGCGTACGAGTGGCTGCTCGAAACCGCGAAGAAGCTGGGCATTCCCGGCGGCACGGTTTACCGCAGCATGGCCGGTTTTGGCCGCCACGGCGTGCTGCACGAGCAGCATTTTTTCGAGTTGGCCGGCGACCTGGCATTGCAGGTGGTTTTCATCCTGAATGACGATGAGGCTCGACGACTGCTGGACATCGTCGCGCGCGAAGAAAATTCTTTCTTTTATGTGCGATCGCCGGTGGAGTATGGCGTGGTTGGCGGCAAGGCGTGATTCACACGGACTGCGCAGGGCCGATACAATAAACAGTTCCTTCTGCTGCGCAATATAACGATGCTCGATCCTAAATTACTTCGCACCCAGCCCGAATGGGTTGCAGAACAGCTTGCAC
>JBOICJ010000116.1:0-1637 GCA_050740035.1 Stenotrophobium sp.
CGGCGATACAGGTCGTTGAGATCTGAGGTCGCGAAGCGGCCGCCATCCAGCGGCACCAGCGGACGCAGATCCGGCGGCAGCACCGGCAGCACCGTCATCACCATCCACTCAGGTTTGTTATTGGACGCGATGAAATATTCGATCAGCTTGAGGCGCTTGCCGAGCTTCTTGATCTTGGTCTCGGAGGTGGTACCGGCCAGCTCCTCGCGCAGGCGGATCGCTTCCTTCTGCAGGTCGATCGCCTTGAGCAGGTCGCGCACGGCCTCGGCGCCCATGCGGGCATCGAAGTCGTCGCCGTGTTCCTCGACCGCCTTGAGGTAATCCTCTTCGGTCAACAACTGGCCGCGTTCCAGCGGTGTCATGCCCGGATCGACGACGATGTGAGCTTCAAAATACAGCACGCGCTCGATCGCGCGCAGCGGCATGTCCATCAGCAGACCAATGCGGCTCGGCAGCGATTTCAGGAACCAGATGTGCGCCACCGGCGAAGCCAGGTCGATGTGCCCCATGCGCTCGCGGCGCACCTTGGCAACGGTGACTTCGACGCCGCACTTCTCGCAGACCACGCCGCGGTGCTTGAGGCGCTTGTACTTGCCGCAGAGGCACTCGTAATCCTTGATCGGGCCAAAAATCTTGGCGCAGAACAGACCGTCGCGTTCCGGCTTGAAGGTGCGGTAGTTGATCGTCTCGGGTTTCTTGACCTCGCCGAACGACCACGAACGCACGGTCTCCGGCGACGACAGGCCGATCTTGATGGCATCGAAATCCTCGACTTCATCGGGATTGCGTAGCAGATTAAATAGGTCTTTCATTTTTGACTCCGAAACTAAAACTGGATCCCCGCCTGCGCGGGGATGACGATTTCGCGGGACGAAATCGTCACTTGTTCTGCTCCAGTTCGATATTCAAACCAATCGAGCGGATTTCCTTCACCAGCACATTGAAGGACTCCGGCATGCCCGCGTGCATGCGGTGATCGCCGTCGACGATGGACTTGTACATGCGGGTGCGGCCATTGGTGTCGTCCGACTTCACCGTCAGCATTTCCTGCAAGGTATAGGCGGCGCCGTAGGCTTCCAGCGCCCAGACTTCCATTTCGCCGAAGCGCTGACCGCCGAACTGCGCCTTACCGCCCAACGGCTGCTGCGTGACCAGGCTGTACGGACCGGTGGAACGTGCATGCATCTTGTCGTCCACCAGGTGGTTCAGCTTGAGCATGTACATGTAGCCGACCGTGACCGGACGCGAGAAGCGCTCGCCGGTGCGGCCATCGGTGAGCTGCGCCTGGCCGTTGCGCGGCAGACCTGCCAGTTCCAGCAAATCCTTGATCTCCGCTTCTGCGGCGCCGTCGAACACCGGCGTCGCAATCGGCAGACCGCCGGTGAGGTTGCGTGCCAGATTCAGCACTTCCGCGTCGGAGAATTCGGTCAGCTCGACTTTCTGCGAACCCTTGGTGGCGTAAACCTTGCCGAGGAATTTGCGCAGGTCGGCGACCGCCTTCTGCTGGCGCAGCATCTCGTCGATCTTCTTGCCGATGCCCTTGGCGTCCCAGCCCAGATGCACTTCGAGCAGCTGGCCGATGTTCATGCGCGAAGGCACGCCCAGCGGGTTGAGCACGATATCGACCGGCGTGCCGT
>JBOICJ010000117.1:0-13308 GCA_050740035.1 Stenotrophobium sp.
CCTTGCGGCCGCCGTGCGTGAAGATTTCCCAGCGCCGCTCCTGGTCCTTCTTCGTGCTGACGCGCTTGGCGTCGATGGCGACGACGATGCACTGCACGCCGTAGCGCTCGCCGGCTTCGGTGACGAAATCCGGATCGAGTACGGCGGCGGTGTTGATCGACACCTTGTCGGCGCCGCAGGACAGCAGCGCACGTACGTCGGCGCAGGTGCGCACGCCGCCGCCGACAGTCAGGGGGATGTAGATTTCACGCGCAACGGCTTCGACGGTGGCGAACAGGGTCGGGCGGTCGTCGGAGCTGGCGGTGATGTCGAGAAACACCAGCTCGTCGGCGCCCTGCTGATCGTAGCGTCGCGCCACTTCCACCGGATCGCCGGCGTCGCGGACTTCCTCGAACTTGACGCCCTTGACCACGCGACCGCGGTCGATATCCAGGCAGGGGATGATGCGTTTGGCAAGCATGAGGGCTACTGCGCGATCTTGAGGGCGTCGGCGAGCGTGAAACCACCCTCGTAGAGCGCGCGGCCGATCACCGCGCCGATGACGCCGTCGCCTTCGATCTCCTTGAGCTTGCGGATATCGTCCAGCGTGCTGACGCCACCGCTGGCAAACACCGGCGTCGTCACCGCCTGCGCCAGCTTGCGGGTGGCCTCGGAGTTGAAGCCTTTCATCATGCCGTCGCGACCGATGTCGGTGTAGACGATGGACTCGACGCCGTCGCGCTCGCAGTGCCTGGCCATGTCGATGGCGTCGTGATGCGTCAGCTTGGCCCAGCCGTTGAGCGCGAGCCGGCCATCCTTGGCGTCGAGGCTGACCATGATGTGGCGCGGGAATTCGATGCACAGGTCGCGCAGGAAATGCGGCGCGTTGACCGCCTTGGTGCCGATGATGACGAACTCCACGCCGGCATCCAGATAGCGCTGCACGGATTTTTCGTCGCGGATTCCGCCGCCGACCTGCACCGGTACTTTCACCGCCGCGGCGATTTTCTCGACCACGTCGATATTGACCGGCTCGCCCTTGAAGGCGCCGTCGAGGTCGACGACGTGCAGGCGCTGCGCGCCTTCATCGACCCATTTTTTGGCGAACGCCACCGGGTCGTCGGAAAAGACCGTGACGTCGTCCATGCGGCCCTGGCGCAGGCGGACGCACTGGCCGTTCTTGAGATCAATCGCTGGAATTAACAGCATGAGCTGTAGTCGGTTGGGTTGAGAGGAAAAGGAAAAGGAAACGAAACCGTTATAGGTCGCTGCGCTCAGGGTGTCCAGTTGACGAAATTGGCCAGCAGGGCCATGCCCGCAGCCTGGCTCTTTTCCGGGTGAAACTGGAACGCGACGATATTGTCCCGCGCCAGCGCCGACGCGAAATCATGGATGTAGGTCGTGGTGCCCAGCGCGTGCGCCGGGTCCAGCGGCGCGGCATGGTAGCTGTGCACGAAATAGAACCAGCTGTCGTCCGGCACGCCGGCCCAGATCGGATGTTTCTGCGACTGGCGGACACGGTTCCAGCCCATGTGCGGCACCTTCAGGCGCTCGGACTCGCCGCTCGGCGCACTCGGCGCCGGGTCGGGAAAACGCACCACCTCGCCGGGAAACAGGCCCAGGGCATCGACGCCGCCGTTTTCCTGGCTGCGCTCCAGCATGATCTGCATGCCCAGACAGATGCCGAGCAACGGCTTGTGCTTGGCGGCTTCGGCGACCAGGTCGTTGAGTTCGAGCCGGTGCAATTCTTTCATGCAGGCGCGCACGCCGCCGACGCCGGGCAGCACGATGCGATCGCACTTGAGCAGCTTTTCCGGGTCGTAGCTGATTTCCACGCGGCCACCATCGGCGACCCGCTCCAGCGACTTGCCGAGCGAGTGCAGATTACCCATGCCGTAATCAATAACGCCAATAGACGACATAAGTCAGCAGGACAGGGTGCCCTTGGTGGATGGCATGGCGTCCGCGGCGCGCGGATCGACCTGTACGGCCATGCGCAATGCACGGCCCAGCGCCTTGAAGCAGGTCTCGGCGATGTGGTGCGCGTTGCGGCCGCGCAGGTTGTCGACGTGCAGCGTCAGTTTGGCGTGGTTGGCCAGCCCCTGGAAAAATTCGCGGAACAGATCGACATCGAACTCGCCGATGCGCGCGCGCGGATATTCGACGAAATACTCCAGCCCGGGACGCCCGGAAAAATCCACCACGACGCGCGACAGCGCCTCGTCCAGCGGCACATAGGCATGGCCGTAGCGGACCAGGCCCTTCTTGTCGCCCACCGCCTTGTCCAGGGCCTGTCCCAAGGTGATGCCGATGTCTTCCACCGAGTGGTGATCGTCGATCTGGCGATCGCCTGCGCAGGACACGCTCAGATCGATCAGGCCATGACGGGCCACCTGATCGAGCATGTGATCCAGGAAAGGAATGCCGGTGTCGAGCCGCGACTCGCCGCTGCCGTCGAGGTTGATTTCGACACTGATGCGGGTCTCTTTGGTCTCGCGCTTCACCGCGGCGCGACGGGCAACTTGAGTAGCCAAGAGGCAAACCAAGGTCTTGAAAGGGCCGCTAGGATACCTTGCGGCACGCCAAATTTGAACTCGCTGCGGCCGGCCGTCGACTCCCGTGCGCGGGCCAGCGGAAACAGGCTTCGCGGGACCGGCAAAATTGGATGTTTTCAAACGCCCCGGCGCAGGCCGCCGCTGTGGTGCACGGCGCGCCTTGACCCGCAGGACTGGAAGTGGTGGGATGCCGGCACCACACAGACTCAAGATACACGGGGAGAATCCATGCGCCTGATCACCACGACCGTTCTGCTGGCATGTTGCGCGCTGCCGCTGACCGCCAGCGCCGCCGGCCTCAAGCCGGGCAAATGGCAGATTACCGCGACCATGGACATGGGCAAGAACGCGCCGCAGATGCCGCAACTGTCGTCGGAACAGATGGCGGCGATGAAACAGGCCGGCGTCAAGATGCCGTCTTTTGGCGGACCGCATACGTTCATGACCTGCGTATCGCCGGAACAGGCCGCCAGCGGCCAGCCGCCGATGCATGAGCACGACGACAGCGGCTGCACCGTGAAAAATTTCAAGCGCGACGGCCGCAATTCATCGGGCGAAATGGTCTGCAACGGCAAGATGAAAGGCACCGGCACGTTCGAGATGACCGCGGACAGCGATACCGCCTACGCCTCGAAGTTTCATTTTCAGGGCACGGCGCACGGCCATCCGGTGGACATGACCACCGCCTCGAACGGCCGCTGGCTGGCCGACAACTGCAAGTAAAGAGACTTAATTGGGGACTGTCCCCAATTAAGCTTCGAGCCAGAAGGTTACGGGGCCGTCGTTGACCAATGAAACCTGCATGTCGGCGCCGAACACGCCGCTGCCGACCGGCGCGTGAATCCGCTGCGCCTCGGCCAGCAACCGTTCAAATAATGTGCGCGCCAGCTCCGGCGGCGCCGCGGTCGTAAAGCTGGCGCGGTTGCCACTGCCGGTATCGGCCGCCAGGGTGAACTGCGGCACCAGCAGCAGACCGCCGCCGATATCGCTCAGCGAGCGGTTCATGCGTCCTTGGCCGTCGGCAAAAACCCGGTAAGCCAGCAACCGCTGCAACAGCCGGCTGGCTTGTTCGGGACCATCCCCGCGCTGGACCCCGACCAGCACCAGCAGGCCCTGGCCGATGGCGCCGACTTCCTGCCCGGCAACGCTGACCGACGCCTGCCGGACTCTCTGCAATAAACCAATCATGTCGGAAATTTCCTACGTTTCGTGTCGCCCCATGGCCCTGTCATCGCCCGCCATGAACCGGGATACTTTTTGCGTCTGGGCTGGCGACTCCCTTACGTCAGACCTAGCATTCATGGGTTTACTTCCCGATCCCGGCGCCCCCGCCGGGATTTTTTTGCCCGGAATCCGGACGCGTTGCACACCGGAGTCGATCTTGTAACATCCGGGCATGGAAGGTCGAGCTTTTGCCCTGCGTCTGCTGGTAATCCTGTTCACGGTGGCCCTGATCGGCTTCTGGGCCGAGGCTGCGCTGGAATTCTCGCTGGCCACCGACCCGGTCACCGGCCAGCCCTTGCAGTTCTCGCATCTGCAGGTGACGACCGAGATGGTGCGTGCGGCGGCCTCGCCGATGTGCCGCGCCTACAACAACATCCTGGCCCTGCTGCTGACCTTCATCGCCTTGGCGATTCCGATCACGGCCAATCTCTACACGCCAAAGCTGATCGAAATCTTCATCCGCGACCGCATCAACCTGTTCGTGCTATGCGGCTGCGTGTTGCTGACCGCGCACTCGATACTGGTCGCCGCGCTCGCTTTCGACCGCTGGCCGGGGCAATTCCGCTACTGGATCGATTGCCTTGGCGCAGTGATCGGCTGGGTCGTGCTGCTGCCGTATTACTTTTATGTACTCGGCTTCCTCAATCCGGTCACCATCATCAAGCGCGTGCACCGCAGCCTGATGGAGGAGTTGGAAGACGCCACTCGCGGCAAGTATCCGGTCGCCGTGGCGCAGCAGC
Organism: Stenotrophobium sp.; assembly: GCA_050740035.1. Taxonomy (GTDB): domain Bacteria; phylum Pseudomonadota; class Gammaproteobacteria; order Nevskiales; family Nevskiaceae; genus Stenotrophobium. The sequence goes on from JBOICJ010000117.1 coordinate 4,499, forward strand.
GCGTCAACCAGCGCATCATCAACCTCGGCAGCGTGCTGCTGCGCGCAGTGGATCGCGCCGACCGCGATGTCACCTTCGATGCCATCCGCACCCACATGCTGGAGCTGGTGCGCGTACGCAACGTCAAACTGCGGCTGCCGGCCGATTTCTTCAAGGTCAACAATTCACTGATGATCGGCATGTCCAGCGACGGCACCGACATTGTCAGCGAATCCGGCATCTGGATGGAATATCGCATCGTCAACCATCTGATACTCGCCTACAGGACGGCGGCCGCAAAAATGTCCGATGGCGCCAGCGCGTTGGCGCACGCAGTCAAGAATGCGGCGCACGACGAGGCCTGCCGACACAACGACGCGGTGTATTACCTGCTGGTGCGCACGCTCAACTCCTTCATGCGCGAGGCGATCAAGAAGAAGGAAAACGCGCCGGTGTTCAACGCCGTCTACAACTACAAGACGCTGGCGCGCCGCCTGCTCAGCGACCGGCCGGAACTGGTGCCGGAATTGGCGCGTCACCTTTTTTATTACGCCAATTTCGCGCGCAGCCAGGGGCTGGGCTTCATTTACGAACTGATCAGTTACGAACTGGCGGAACTGGTCGAACTGGCGTTCCAGCGCGAGGCCGCGCCGTCGCAGATCCTGCTCGACACGCTGCTGCAACTGCATGGCTCCGACCAGCACCTGGGCCTGATCAAATCGCGTGCGATTCTCGGCGCGTACTTTCTCGAACACGGCCGCACTGCGGACCTGGCACGACTCGAAGCCTCGCTGGCGCGCGTGTCGACGACCATGCTGGTGCGTGCGCGCGATGAGATCGTCAATACCCGCGAGCGCCTGTTCTGGGAAGTCACCGATCGCGCGACCAATTTCGATTACGTCGCGGACGCGCGTCGCGAATGGGTCAATAAACTGTTCGATCAACTGGAGCACACTGCAACGCAGTCGGTAATTCCGTAGACTGCCAGTTCCGGCGCTCGCGCCTTCGACAGGCACTCTCATGCGAACGCTGTTTTATGGGCTGGCCTGGCTGCCCTTGATCGTTCTGCAAGGCTTGGGCAAGCTGGCCGGATGGGTGTTGTGGGTCAGCAAATCCTCGCGCCGCCACATCGCGCTGTGCAACATCGGCCGCTGCATGCCTGAACTGTCGGCGGCGGAGCAAGCACGGATTGCGCGCGTCTCCATCGGCCACGAGATCGCCACCTATCTGGAAACTGCGCGGGTCTGGCTCGGGCCGGCGAAATCGGTCCGCAACGCGGTGCGCGAATGGCGCGGCATCGAAACGCTGGATCGCGCTTTCGCCAGGAACAAAGGCGTGATTCTGTTGACGCCGCACCAGGGCGCATTTGAAGCCGTGGCGATACCGATGTCGGCCACCTATCCTTTTTACGGCATCTACAAGGAGCAGAAAGGCGCGGTCAACGATCTTTCCCTGACCGGCCGCTGCCGCTTCGGCGGCCGCATGGTCAAGGCCGAAGCCGGCGTGCGCAAGGCGGCGCTGCCACTGCTCGAACAGCACTTCGGCGTCTATTACATGCCGGATCAGGATCCGCCGGAGGGTCGTGGCGTGTTCGTACCGTTCATGGGCGTGACGGCGCATACGCCGACGCTGATCGCACGCATGGTGCAGGAGTCCGGCGCGCCGGTGGTATTCATGTTCGGCGAGCGGCTGTCCTGGGCGCGCGGCTACGTTGCCCACTATTTCGATGCGCCCGAGGGCATCTACGATCCGGATGTCGCAATCTCCACCGCCGCGATGAATCAGGGGCTGGAGCAGTGCGTGCGTGCCTGCCCCGAGCAGTATTGGTGGGGCTACAAGCGTTTTCGCCGTCAGCCCGCCGGTCAGCCGGATTTCTACGTCTAGCGGAATACGCCACCACCTCTATAGAATCGCGGGCCATGAAAAGCCTGCTCCGTGTCGGTTTCGTCGTCCTCGGCGTGCTGCCGCTGGCGTTGATGCACGCGCTGGGATACTTGGTCGGCTGGCTGGTATGGCGGTTGCCGACCAAGCCACGGCGCATGACGCTGCATCATCTGGCGCTGTGCCTGCCCGAGCTGAGTCCGGCACAGCGGCACAACCTCGCGCGCCGCAGCCTGCTGCAAAGCGCCTGCTCGATTTTTGAATTGCCGGCGATCTGGTACGGGCCGCGCTGGCGGCTGCGCCGCTGGCTGCATCAACCCGAGGCACAGGCGCAGCTGCGCGCGCTGCACGCCGGTGGCAAGGGCGTAATCCTGCTGTGCCCGCATCTGGGCGCCTGGGAACTGGCCGGGATGTTCTGTGCCGCCAACGGCCCGATGACTTCGCTCTACAAACCGCAGAAGGGCGTACTCGATACGCTGATCCTCGAAGGCCGCGAACGCCTCGGCGCGAAGCTGGTGCCGACGGAGGGCAAGGGCGTCAAGGCGCTGCTGCAAGCGCTGGCGCGGCACGAGATGATTGGCATCCTGCCCGACCACGATCCGCCCGAAGGTTCGGGCGTGTTCGCGCCGCTGTTCGGCATCCCCGCGCACACGACGGCGCTGGTCAACAAGCTCGCCGCGCGCAGCGGCGCGCCGGTGTGGTTCTGTCTCGCCGAGCGCCTGTCGTGGCCGCGCGGTTTTCGCATCCACCTCAAGCCGATGCCGGTGCCGGTCGCCATCGCCGATGCCGGGGCGGGTGCCGCCGCGCTGAATTTTTCCATCGAACAGGTCATCCGCGAATTTCCCGAGCAGTACTGGTGGAGCTACAAGCGCTTCCGCCGGCTGCCGCCGGGCGTGCCCGATCCGTACCAAGGGATTTGAACGCCGTGAACGGTCACCCGCTCTTGGCATTTACCTGGGAAACATTGTTTTAATATATTATATATATAATAAATTAGTATATAGTATATAACAACATTTTAGCGCCTGATTGCCAGAGCGGGTGACGCGGTTTTGGCTCCGCAACCTAGAATGCCGCTCCATCTACGGAACTCGCGCCGCTTCACTCTGTCAGAAACGCGCGTTCCACAAACCAGACCCAACAAAATGGATAGCGAAGTCCTGATTGAGGCGCGCGGGCTTACCCGCCGCTACGGACCGGCCGTTGCCGTGTCCGAGTTGAACCTGACCCTGCGCAAGGGCGAAATCCTCGGCATGCTCGGCCCCAACGGCGCCGGCAAATCCACCACCATGAAGATGCTCACCGGCAACCTCGCGCCCAGCGCCGGCGAGGCGCGGATCAAGGGCATCAGCCTGCACGACGCGCCGACTGCGGCGAAACAGCATCTCGGCTATCTGCCGGAACAGCCGCCGGTGTATCCCGAACTGACCGTGGACGAATACCTGCGCTACTGCGCCAGTCTGCATGCGATTTCCGGCGGCGAGCGCGCCACAGCGGTGTCGCGCGCGAAAAAATCCTGCGGCCTTGCCGACGTCGGCAACCGCCTGATCGGCAACCTGTCGAAGGGCTACCAGCAGCGCGTCGGCTTGGCGCAGGCGATCATCCATCGCCCGCCGGTGATCGTGCTGGACGAACCGACCGTCGGTCTCGACCCGATCCAGATCCGCGAAATCCGCGCGTTGATCGGCGAGCTGGGCAAGGCGCACAGCGTGATTCTGTCCAGCCACATCCTGCCGGAAATCCAGGCGGTGTGTTCGCGCGTGATGATCATCAACAAGGGCCGCGCGGTCTACGACGAACCGATCACCGCGACGCGCGACGCACGGCTGGAATCGCTCACCATCGAACTGCGCCGGCCGCCGGCCGAAGCCGCCGCGTTGCGCAGCCTGAGCGGCATCAACGGCATCGATGACCTCGGCAAGGGCCGCTATCTGCTGCGACTGGACAAAGGCGCCGACCCGCGCGAGGCGCTGAACAAGACCGCGCTCGAACGCGACTGGGGCCTGATCGAGATGAGCCCCGGCATCCGTACGCTCGAAGAAATCTTCATCGGCCTGACTTCCGGTGAGCAGCCACAGAGGAAAGCAGCATGAAGAACATTCTCGCCATTGCCGGCGCCGAGAGCCGGCGCATCTTCGTTTCGCCGCTGGCGTGGACCGTGCTCGGCGTAGTGCAGCTGATCCTCGGCATCGTGTTCGTGCTGACGTTGCTCGATTTCGCGCGCATGTCCGGCATGTCCAACGGCGGCTACGGCGTCTCGGATTACGTCGGCGGCTCGGTGTTCGGTTTCGCCGTGATCGTGCTGCTGCTGGTGATTCCGCTGATGACCATGCGGCTGTTCGCCGAGGAGCGAAAGTCCGGCAGCCTGACGCTGCTGTTTTCCGCGCCGGTGTCGTTGACTGAAATCGTGCTGGGCAAATTTTTCGGGCTGATGACGTTCATCATCGCCGTGCTGGCGCTGCTGGCGCTGATGCCGTTCTCGCTGATTCCGGCGACGCACCTGGACATCGGCCGCATCCTCGCCGGCTTGTTCGGCCTGCTGCTGATGATGATGGCGTTCGGCTCGGCCGGCATGTTCGTGTCGTCGCTGACGCGCGAACCGACCATCGCCGCGGTCGGCAGCTTCGGCCTGCTGCTGGTGATCTGGCTGATTAACATGTTGTCGTACAACGACAGCATTCCGTTCGGCGCGCTGTTCGGCTACCTGTCGCTGATCGGTCATTTCGAGAGCATGCGGCGCGGCATCTTCGACAGCGCCGACGCCATCTACTACGTGCTGTTCACCACGCTGTTCCTGTGGCTGACCGTGCAACGACTCGACATGGAACGGAACTGATCCCATGACCAAAAAACAAACCCTGATTCAACAACTGCTGGCGGCGGTGCTGTTCATCGCCGCGCTGATTCTGGTCGGCTGGCTGTCCAACCACTACAAGACCCAATACGACTGGACCGCGGGCAAGCGCAATTCGATTTCGGCAGCCAGCGTCAAGCTGCTCAAGTCGATGCCGGACCCGATCGCCTTCACCGCGTTCGTGCCGTCCGGCGATTCCAACGTCCGCAACAGCCTGCAATTCGACATCGAGCGCTACAAGCGCGTCAAATCGAATGTCACGCTGAACTTCGTCGATCCGAGCGCGCAGCCCAAACAGGCGCGCGCACTCAACGTCACCACCGCAGGCGAAGTCGTGGTGGACTACCAGGGCCGCCACGAAACCCTCACCGCCACCACCGAGCCGGCGATCAGCACCGCGTTGCAACGCCTCAGCTACTCCGGCGAGCAGTGGGTGGTGTTCCTCGAAGGCGAGGGCGAGCGCGCCATCGACAAATCGACCGACGACACCTCGCTGACCAAATTCGCCGGCGTGTTGCGCGACAAGGGCCTCAAGGTGCAGGCGCTGAATCTGGTGAAGTCGCCGAAGATTCCCGACAACACCTCGGTGCTGGTGCTGGCCAGTCCGTCGAGCCGGTTGCTGCCGGGCGAAGTGAAGATGATCCAGGACTACGTCGATCAGGGCGGCAACCTGCTATGGCTGGCCGATCCCGACTATCCAACCGGCGCCGACGCGCTGGCCAAGGACTTGGGCGTCACCTGGCAGAACGGCTACGCCATTTTCCCCGACTACAAAATCATCGGCACCGGCAATCCGGGTTTCTATGCCGCGACCGACTACCCGCCGAACCCGGTGACGCAGGGCCTGGACCAGGTCACACTGTTCCCGCTGGTGCGCTCGCTGGTCGCCGACAAGACGCCGCCGGGCTGGAAGGCCGAGCCGCTGCTCAAGACCAACGAGATTTCATGGCTGGCGACCGGCGACATCTCCAAGGGCGTGACCGGCAAACGGCCGGGCGACATCGCCGGCCCGCTCAATATCGGCATGACGCTGACGCGCGAATACAAGGATCCCAAGGATGCGAAGGCCAAGCCGCATCCGCAGCGCATCGCGCTGATTGGCGACTCCGATTTCCTGTCCAATACCTTCCTCGGCCAGCTCGGCAATCAGCAGCTCGGGCTGAATCTGGTGCAGTGGCTGGCGTCGCGCGATGCGCAGCTCAACATCGACATCAAGAGCGCGCCGGATACCTCGCTGTACCTGCCGGGCTGGGCTGTGATTGCCATCGGCGGCGGCTTCATCCTGTTGTTGCCGCTGTTGCTGATTGGTGGCGGCATCGCGCGCTGGGTGCTGCGGCGCAGGAAATAAGGAACGCTCTGCCGATGTAGGAGCGGCCCTTGGCCGCGATGGTCGCACCGTAAGTCCATCGTGGCCAAAGGCCGCTCCTGCAGACGCGAACAATTGCAAGAGAGGATGCACAGATGAATCGCATGACCCTCAATCTGGTGCTTGTCGTGGTCGTCATCGGCCTCGGCATCACCGTGCTGCTCAGCCAGAAAAAAACCGCGAAGCCCACCGTCCCCGTCACGCCGCTGACCGCCAGCACGCTGGACAGCGTCGTCATCGACCATCCCGGTTCGCCGACGATCAAGCTGCAAAAAATCAAAGGCATCTGGCAGCTCACCGCGCCGGTGCAGACGGCGACCGACAGCTTCGAGATGAATGCATTTACCGATCTGGCCGCGGAGTCGGTCAAGACGACGTTCGATCCGAAACAGGTCAACCTGAAAGACCTCGGTCTCGATCCGCCGGGCTACAGCGTCACGCTCAACGGCCAGAAGATCGAATTCGGCGGCATCGAGCCGATCAACTACCACCGCTACATCCGCACCAACGGCAAGATCCAGATGATCGCCGACCCGCCCGGCACCGCACTCGACGCGGATTACTCCGATCTGGTCAGCCGCTCGCTGCTGCCGGAGAACGCGCAGATCGCAGCCATCGCGTTGCCGGGCCAGACCATCACGCGCAGCGCCGACGATAAAAGTTGGGCGCTGAGTCCGCCACATCCCGAACTGAAAGACGCCGATGTGCAAAAACTGGCCGGCGCATGGGCCAGTGCCAAATCGTTGTGGAACGCTGCGGAAACCCAGGACGAAATCAAGAAGGACGACAAGGGCGAAACGGTCAGCGTGACGCTCAAGAACCAGCCGCCGATCAAGTTCATCGTCATCACGCAAAAGCCGCAGCTGGTTCTGGCGCGGCCCGATCTCGGCGTGCGCTACACGCTGTCCGAGCAATTGGCGGAGACGCTGTTGCAACTGCCAAAGCCCGAACCTGCGCCCGCAGAGGCAAAGGATAAAAAGTAAACGCATTGCTCCGGTTCAATACTGGAATCAAACAAAGTCCCTCACCCGCCGCTACGCGGCGATCTCTCCCGGAGGGAGAGGTAATTTCTCCCTCTCCCTCCGGGAGAGGGCCGGCGAGGGCATGGATGCCCGAGGTAGGGCAATGCATGGAGCAATTGCCGAGGTGATGGTGGGCGGGTGAGGGCCGCCCAGCCTCCACCCCGCGCATTCCCTACAATGCGCCATGCCCGAACTCCCCGAAGTCGAAACCGTCCGCCGTGGCATAGAGCCGCATGTCCTTGGCCATAAAATTGTTGGCGTCACCGTGCGCGATGCGCGCCTGCGCTGGCCAGTGCCGGCGAATCTCGCCGCAACGCTCACCGGCAAGAAAATCACCGGCACCGCGCGGCGCGGCAAGTACCTGCTGCTGCAACTCAGCGGCGGCGACCGGCTGATCATTCATCTCGGCATGTCCGGCCGTCTGTTCGTGCTCAAGCCGGGACATCCGCTAAAGAAACACGATCACGTCGACATCGAACTCTCCGGCGGCGTGCTGCTGCGTTTCCACGATCCGCGCCGCTTCGGCGCGGTGCTGCCGTGGCCGGCGAGTGAAGCGACACATCCGCTGATCGAAAGCATGGGACCGGAACCGTTCAGCAACGAATTCAACGGCGACTATCTGTTTGAACTTTCACGCGGACGCAGCGCACCGGTGAAGAGTTTCATCATGGATGGCCGTGTCGTCGTCGGTGCCGGCAACATCTACGCCGCAGAGTCCTTGTTCCGTGCCGGCATCCGCCCCACGAAAGCCGCGGGAAAAATCACCCGCGCGCAGTACCACCTACTCGCGCAGAAAATCCGCGACGTACTGTCCGCCGCCATCGAACAAGGCGGCACCACGGTGCGTGATTTCGCCGGCGCTGACGGCGCGCCCGGTTATTTCCAGCAGAAGCTGTTTGTCTATGGACGAGAAGGCGAACCTTGTCTGGTCTGCAAGACGCCCATCAAGTGTCTCGTCATCGGCCAGCGCTCCAGTTTTTATTGTTCGCGTTGTCAGCGGTGAAGTGGGAACGTAAGCTCGTCGTAGCCTATTTGGCGTTGGCCGTCATAAAAGCGGAGTAATCGTGAGCAATATTTCCGACAAACTTGGAATCGTACGCGAAGCACTCAATGACCTCGAAAAGTCGTTGAGCGAAGATTCTGAGCCGAGCACCTTGCGCAACGTCGATGCCTTTGAATTACCAGAACTTGTTGCGGCAATCGTGGATTACCTACAACCAGCACTAAGCCCTTATGAAGCCGCTATCTACTGGCTATTGTTTCGTCGGTCCGTTCTTTCATCCGGGCAGCAATATGTGCGAGTAAGTGTTCGCAGCTTTCAGAGTGGCCTGATTCAATCGTTCCGTAGCGGCCAAACTCTCGCTTACTCAACAATCCAAGACGCACTCAGTGGCCTTGAGAAGAAGGGAGCACTAAGCAAGGCAGGAGAAACAAACCGTGAGGGCACGCTCTACAAAATTTCTCTGCCTGAAGAAATCGAACTTTGCCGAGAAAGAATGCGTGCCGAAGCTACAGTGGCCACACCAGAGACAAATGTGGCAATCGAACTGGATTACTACAACGTCGCAGAAAACAGACTTAAGGTCTTTGAGCGGGACGGCTACGAGTGCCATTACTGCAAAAAGCAACTTACTCGCTTCACGGCCACACTCGATCATATTCAGCCGGTTTCTAAGGGCGGCGACAACTCGCTGCATAACCTCACTAC
>JBOICJ010000118.1:0-10757 GCA_050740035.1 Stenotrophobium sp.
GACATTGATGATGTCGTCGATGCGCGACATGATCCACCAGTAGCCGTCGGCGTCGCAGTAGCCGGCGTCGCCGGTGAGGTAATAACCGGGATAGCGCGCGAGATAGTTGTCGCGGTAGCCCTGCTCGTTCTGCCACAGCGTGGTCAGCGTCCCCGGCGGCAGCGGCAGCTTGATGACGACATTGCCGATGGTGCCGCGCGGCACCGGCGCGCCGTTCGCATCCAGAACCTGCATATCGAAACCCGGCACCGGCACCGTCGCCGAACCCGGCTTCACCGGCATTGGTTCGATGCCGACGCAGTTGGCGATGGCGGCCCAGCCCAGCTCGGTCTGCCACCAATGGTCGATCACCGGCACCTTGAGCGCATCCTGCGCCCAGACGATGGTGTCGGGGTCGCAACGCTCGCCGGCAAGGAACAGCAACTTGAATTTTGTCAGATCGTATTGGCCGATCAGTTCGCCGCGCGGGTCTTCCTTCTTGATCGCGCGGAACGCGGTCGGCGCGGTGAACAGCGCCTTGACGCCGTGCTGCGCGATTACGCGCCAGTAGGCGCCGGCGTCGGGCGTGCCGATCGGTTTGCCTTCGTAGAGGATCGTGGTGCAGCCCTGCAACAGCGGCCCGTAGACGATGTAGGAATGGCCAACCACCCAGCCGACGTCCGACGCCGCCCAGAACACGTCGCCCGGATCCATGCCGAACACCGCCTTCATCGAATAGCGCAGCGCCACCGCGTGGCCGCCGTGGTCGCGCACCACGCCCTTGGGCTTGCCGGTAGTGCCGGAGGTGTACAGCACGTACAGCGGATCGGTCGCCGCGACCGGCACGCAGTCGGCCGGGCTGACGCCGGCAATGGCCGCGGCCCAGTCGAGATCGCGCCCGGCGGTCAGCGGCGCGATGCACTGCGTGCGTTGCAGGACGATGCAGCGCGGCACCTTGTGCGCAGCCAGTTCCAGCGCCTTATCCAGCAGCGGCTTGTATTCGACGATGCGACCCGGTTCGATGCCGCAGGACGCCGTCACCACCAGCACCGGCTCAGCGGCGTCGATGCGCTTGGCCAGCTCCGGCGCGGCGAAACCGCCGAACACCACCGAGTGCACCGCACCGATGCGCGCGCAGGCCAGCATCGCGATGGCGGCCTCCGGCACCATCGGCATGTAGATCACCACGCGCTCGCCTTGTTTCACGCCCTGCGCCCGCAGCGCGCCGGCAAACAGCGCGACGCGGTCGCGCAGTTCGCGGTAGGTGTAGCGCGCCACCGTGCCGGTCACCGGACTGTCGTAGATCAGCGCAAGCTGGTCGGCGCGGCCGCTCTCGACGTGGCGATCGAGCGCGTTGTAGCAGGTGTTGAAATGACCGCCACTGAACCAGCGATACATCGGCGCGGCGCTGTAGTCCAGCACCTGGTACCAGCGCCGGTACCAGTGCAGTTCGCCGGCCTGCTCGGCCCAGAATTTTTCCGGCTCGGCCAGCGAGCAGCGTAACGCGGCAGCGTGATTTTGGGCGGTCATGCGAGCCTCCTGCAGAATTTTGGTGTCAGTCGTAGGCTGGGTTGGGGCGCAGCGAAACCCGGCTTATGACGGTCATGCTGCCGGGATTCGCTTGCTCCCGCAGTCGGGAGCTGCGCTTCATCCCAGCCTACAGTCTCGATACATCAGCCTATGTGCTGCTTCATAAATCCGACAATATCTTCGCGCGCTTCGCGCGCTTCCGGGAACATCATCTCGAACAGCGGGAAAGCGTGCGGCAACGTCGGCCAGATGTCCATGCGCGTGGCGACACCGGCCTCTCGCGCGCGCTGCACGAACAGTACGGTATCGTCGCGCAGAATTTCGTTGTCGCTGGCCAGCAGGTACAGCGGCGGAAAACCGCTGAGGTCGGCATACAGCGGCGACAGTTCCGGGTCGGCGGCATCGCGAGCGCCGACATAAAGCTCGTTGACGCGGCTCAGCGAGGCGATCGGCAGCAGCGGGTCGCGCCGCATTCTCAGCGTGCGCGAGGGCATTCCATGCAGGCGGCTCATTTCAGTCGCCGGCGAAATCGGCACCGCGCAGGCCGGCATCGGCAATCCGTGCCGGCGAATCCGCTGCAACAAGCCGAGCGTGAGATTGCCGCCGGCCGATTCGCCGGCGACGGCGATGCGCGACGCTTGAAAGCCGAGATCGAGCAGCGCGCGGTAAGCGCGTTCGCAATCGTCCAGCGCTGCCGGAAATTTGTTGGCCGGCGCCAGCCGGTAATCCGCCATGAAACCGACCGCGTCCAGCGCGCGGCACATTTTCGCCAGCATGCGCACGTGCACGTCCGGCGACGCCGGCAGGATGAACGCACCACCGTGCAGGTACAGGATGACCGGCTTGCGCGCGTCGGCCAGATCGCCCAGCACATGGCCCGGCACGCCGCCGCCCGCGCCGCCGATCACCCGGTACTCCAGCGCCAACCCGCTGCTGTCGCGGCACATGCGCGATGCGGTCAGCAACTGCGCACGCGCGATGCGCTCCAGCGGCCCGCGCACCACCCAACCCAGCCATGGCCGCAGGAATTTGCGCAGCAGCCAGACGATGATGCGGCTACGCGTGCTGATTTTGACCGGCTTGAGTTCGTAATTCATCAAAGTTCTCGATGGGCACAGCGCAATATAACGGCAGAATTCACCGCAGCGTCACCCATTCAGGCGACCCGCTGCCAGACACGACAGCGATTGTTGGCAGGCATGGCGCGATCTTCAAGCAACTCGAGGCCCACCGCCTTTGCCAGCGCATCCACCGCCCCGGCATCGCGGATGCCCATATGCGCACCCCACGACTTGAGCGTTTGCTCGAACGCGGCATTACTGTCGCTGCTGAATTTGCCGTTGTCGTTAAATGGCCCGTAAACAACCAGCTTCGCACTGGCCGTCATTACCCGCGGCAGATGCGCAAACATCCGCTGTACTTCCTGCCAGCTCATGATGTGCAGGGTGTTGGCGCTGTAAACGGCGTCGTAGCGGCCGATGTCCCAGTGCGGCTGATTGGCATCGAGCAACAGCGGTGGCAACACGTTCGGCAAGCCGGAATCCGCAACCCAGGCGCGGATGCCGTCGTGATACTGCGCGCGATCCGCCGTCTGCCAGACCAGTTGCGGCAGCGCCGCGGCAAAATGCACCGCATGCTGGCCGGTGCCGCTGCCGATCTCCAGCACGCGCCGACGGTCGGAAAAATATTCGCGCAGCACCGCGAGGATTGGTTCACGGTTGCGCTCGCAGGCGGCGGAGTACGGCTTTTCGGATGCGTCGTTCACATGCCCGCCTCAGTCCGCACGCCACAGGGATTCCTGCAGCCACAAATGTCCTTTGATGTCTTCGCCCACCCGTGGCGGGTAGCCGCCCTTCCAGACGCGCGGTGTGATCAGGATCTCCGTACTGCTCACTGCTATCACCGGGCCGTGAAATTTGTATTCGTCCAGCGGATTCCGCTCATGGTTCGACAAGTTCACCATGAACGGAATCGATATGGTGCCATTCGGCCCCGAGCTTGTCGAAAGGCTGACGCAGGCCCTAAAGATTGCGAATATCTGCGGGGCGCTGCTCGAACAGATCGTTGCGGCCATCGACGTAGTTGATCGGCGTTGCCGCCAGTTCGTCGGCGTCGAGGCCGTCGATGACGTTGACCGGCACTGCGTAAAACAGGCCGCCGAACTTCGGATGGTCGGCGCGTCCGAACACGCGCACGCCGCAGGTCTTGCAGAAGTGGTAATGAATGAACGGATGCGGCTTGCCCGGCGGCGTCCATTGATACTCGGTGGTCGCGGCTTCCGCTCCCGGTGCCAGACGCACGTTCTGGCCGCTGGTGAAGACCAGCCAGGCGCGCGCCTTGGTGCAGATCGAGCAATTGCATTTGATCGTGCCCTGCGCCAGATCGATTTCGGCGTCGTAGCGCACCGCGCCGCAATGGCAACTGCACGTGTAGGTTTTCAGGCTCATCGAGGTCTCCTGATTCAGGCGGCTTGACTGGCGTTACCGGCGCGATGTGGCGTGCCGGCGCCGGTTTCGACATAGCGTTGCAGGCTGGCGAGATAATAATCCCAGCCGCCCTCGCACTGCGTGTAGCAGCCCAGCGCCGGGGTCAGGCCCAGATGCTCGAAGCGCAGCACGGTGTGCGTGGGGCTGTCACCATTGATCCGGAACACGATCGTGGTGTTGGCCCATTCGTTCGGCGGCAGCTTGCTGCTGTCGACCTCGATCACACTTTCGAGACACTGCCAGCGCACCTGACGGTCCGGCGTCAGCCGCTCGATCCGCATCAGCTTGCGATTCTGGCCAAACTCGAAGCATGCCTGTCCGCCAACGTGTTCGTCCGCCGTGCAGGTCTGCGTCCACCAGCCGCGCAGACCCTGCTGTGTACTGAGCGCCGCGTACAGCGCCGCGGCCGGCGCCTTGAAATGCAATTCTTTGCGGTAATGCCGGCGATCCGGCCGGTTGATATGCGCCACCAGGCTGTCGAGTCCGGCGTCCCAGCCGAGTTGATGTCCCTGTGCGCTGGCCTCGCTCGGCAGCAGCCGATGGGTGAGCGTCAGCTCGGTCTCATCCGGCCCGATCGGCTTGAGTTCGACCGTCACGATACTGCGGTGCTCGGCCGCGGGGTCGGCGATCCAGGTGAACTCGATCAGGCGCGGCCGCTCCAGTCGCAGGTATTCGCCGGACTGTGCATGCTGGCTGCTGACGCCGTGCATGGTGATAGCGTACGCGCCACCGACACGCGCGTCGGTCTGCGCGTCGGTGTGGCCGCCGACAATCGGCACCATCCACTGGCTGAGACTGCGGGCGTCGGTCCACGCCGCGTAAACCTCATCGGGGGTGGCGGCGAGTTTTCTTTTGAGCTGGATTTGGTGGGACATGTTGGGCTCCTTTGTTGCGGGCAAGAAATTTTTCGAGCGCGTCGAGCTTGTTCTCCCAGAACGCGCGGTAGAAATCGAGCCACTCGTGCGCGGCGCGCAGCGGCTCGGGATTGAGGCAGATGTAGTGCGTGCGCCAGTCCACGCGGCGCGTGACCAGACCGGCCTGCTCCAGCGTCATCACATGTTTTGACACCGCGTTGAGCGAGATGGCGTAGGCATCGGCCAGTTCGCTGACCGTGGCTTCGCCACCCGCCAGCCGCGCGAGGATGTCGCGGCGGGTGGCGTTGGCGAGGGCGGCAAACGTGCTGTCTTTTAATTCAACCATTGAGTTGAATGATAAACGATTATTTTCCGGACTGCAAGCAGGTTTCTCTGGATTCCTCTCTCCCGTCCCACAGGGACTCCCTGCGGTCGCAAGCGGGAGAGAGGAGCAAATCGAAAGACACACTACATGCGGAAGACGCCGTAGCGTGGATCGGCGATCGGCGCACTCAGCGACGCCGACAGCGCGATGCCCAGCGCGTTGCGCGTATCCACCGGATCGAGAATGCCGTCGTCCCAGATTTCGCTGGTGCTCCAGTAGGCGCTCTGCTTGCGCTTGAACTCGCCGAGCACCGGATCGCGGATCGCGTCGATCTCGGCCTGCGACAGCTTCTTGCCCTGTTTGGCGAGCTGGCGGATTTTGACATCGGCCAGCGTGTTGGCGGCCTGCTCGGCGCCCATCACCGAAATCTGCGACTGCGGCCACGAGAACAGGAAACGCGAATCGAACGCGCGGCCGCTCATGCCGTAATTGCCGGCGCCGAAGGAGCCGTTGCACATCACGGTAAACTTCGGCACCTCGGAACACGATACCGCCATGATCATCTTGGCACCGTCCTTGGTGATGCCACGGCGTTCGTATTCGCGGCCGACCATGAAGCCGGTGATGTTCTGTAAAAATAAAATCGGCGTCTTGTTCTGGTTGCACAGCTCGATGAAGTGCGCACCCTTGAGCGCGCTGTCGTTGAACAGCACGCCGTTGTTGCCGAGGATGCCGATCTTGTAGCCCCACAGGTGCGCGTAGCCGCAGATCAGGGTCTTGCCGTAATTCGGCTGGTACTCGTGGAAGCGCGAACCGTCGACCAGACGCGCGATGACTTCGCGGATGTCGAACTGCTGCTTGATGTCCTGCGGAATCACACCGTACAGCTCGGACGGATCGTAAAACGGCGCCTCCGGCTGCTGCCATTCGATCTGCGCTTTCTGCGGCCGCTTGAACTGCGCGACGATGTCGCGAGCAATCGCAATCGCCTCTTCTTCGCTGCCCGCCGGATAGTCGGCGACGCCGGAAACGCTGGTGTGCATGTCGCAGCCGCCGAGTTCATCCACGGTGTTCTCCTCACCGGTCGCCGCCTTTACCAGCGGCGGACCGGCGAGAAAGATCGCGCCGGTGCCGCGCACGATGACGTTGTAATCCGACAGGCCCGGCACGTAGGCGCCGCCCGCGGTGCAATGGCCGAGCACCACCGCCACCTGCTGCACGCCCATCTTCGACAGGATGCACTGGTTACGGAAGATGCGGCCGGCGTAATATTTGTCGGCGAACAAATCCGCCTGCAACGGCAAGAAGCCGCCGGCAGAATCGCACAGATGCACCACCGGCAGACGGTTCTCGATGGCGATGTCGAGCGCGCGAAGGGTTTTCTTGATGGTCAGCGGATACCATGCACCGCCCTTGACGCTGGCGTCGCCGGCGTTAATGACGACCTCGCGGCCGGAGACGATGCCGATGCCGGTGACACAGCCGGCGCCCGGCACGTCGCCGTCGTAGGCATCGTTGGCGGCCAGCGACGAGAACTCCAGAAACGGCGTGCCCGGATCGAGCAGTTGCTTGAGACGCTCGCGCACCAGCAGCTTGTTCTGCGCACGCAGCCGATCCACATCGCGCTGCGGCCGGTCTTCGCGCGCCTTGCGCTGGCGCTCGCGGAACTCTTCAACGACCTTGCGGTTATGCGCGGCGTTGGCCTGGAACTCGGCCGACGAGGTGTTTATCTTCGATTCAATTCTTTTCATGATGTGTTCCGACTTCGTCGGCCCTCTCCCTGACCCTCTCCCGCTTGCAGGAGAGGGACCAGAGCAGGCCGCGCTTTACTCCCCTCTCCCGCTGGCGGGAGAGGGGCTGGGGGAGAGGGCCGCATCAGCGGGCTTCAAGGTCAGCAGCACGGCATCCCGATCAAACGTCTGGCCTTTGGCGTAGCTCACCGCCTCGATCACGCCATCGCGCGGCGCGGTGATGGTGGTCTCCATCTTCATGCTCTCCATCACCAGCAGAGTCTGCCCTTTGGAGACGGCATCGCCGGGCTTGACCTGCACGCTGACGATGCTGCCCGGCATCGGCGCCAGCACGCTGTCTTCGGCGGAACCCAAGCCGGCCTCGGCCAGGCGCTTGAGCGGATGCTCATAGCGCAACTGATAAGCCTCGCCGTCGAGGTGCACGAACACATCGTCGCCGCGCGTGGCGATGACCACCTCGTGGTGCATACCGTCCAACTTCACTGTGGCGCGGTGTTCTGCGCGGTGCTTGAGATCAATGGGAATAACCTCATCGGCCAGATGCAGGCGATAGCCGTCGGCACTGCGCGAGAGTTCGAGATAGTGCTCGGCGTCGCCGAGTTTGAAGGCGTGGTGCATGAGTCAACTCTTGTTCCCCTCTCCCGTGCGCGGGAGAGGGTCTAGGGGAGAGGGTGCCTCGCCGATGGCGAGGCAGATGGCTTCCAGAACGGCCTCCGTTCGAAGCAGCGCATCATCGTTCCAGAATCGCAGAACTCGGTAGCCCTGCGAATGTAGGAATGCATCGCGCTTCACATCAGCAGGATTTTCGTTGTGTTGCCCGCCATCCAGTACGATGATGAACCGATGCTCGATGCAGACAAAGTCCACAATGTAGCGGCCAACCAGTTTTTGACGTTTGAACTTCAAGCCGAGGAAGCGATGCCCGCGAAGCTGGTGCCAGAGCTTCTGCTCAGCGTCGGTTTGGTTGGTGCGGAGGGCTTTCGCGTGGCCTAGCTGTTTGCGATTTGTTGCGCTCGGTTTCCGCGCCTGCGGCGCGGCCCTCTCCCCTGCCCCTCTCCCGCAAGCGGGAGAGGGAGACGGGTGATCACTACAAGCGGCAGAGGCAGGTGAGTGGAGGCCGCCTTTGCTCCTCTCTCCCGCAAGCGGGAGAGAAGCTGGCGAGGGCACGGATGCCCGAGGCAGGGCAACGCATGGAGCAGTTGCCGGGAGAGAGGGCCGCGTAGCGGGCTGAGGGCGGGCCATCATCAATTCCTCCACCCGCCCATCGCCGCGTGCAGCTCCGGCACTGCGTCGGCAACATCACGCATTGGCCGCGTACTCAGCGCGCCCACCGCAAGCAGCGCATGCAAGGTTTCGACCGGCATTTCCGGTTCCGCCGCGATCTGCGGATTGGCGTCGAGGAAACCGGTGTGTACATCGCCGGCAACAAACGCCGGATGCTGAATCAGGCGGCGCAGGAAGGCGGTGTTGGTCTTGCAGCCGAGCAACACGGTTTCCTTGAGTGCCTTGTCGGCTCGCGCAATCGCATCATTGCGATCACGACCGCGCACGATCAGCTTGGCAATCATCGGGTCGAATGCCGCGGTGACTTCGCCGCCCTGGAGAATTCCACTGTCCCAGCGCACGCCGTCACCCTGCGGCGGGTGCAGCACCAGCACCGAGCCGGTGGTCGGCGTGTAGCCGCGCGCAGGGTCTTCGGCGTAGATGCGGAACTCGATGGCGTGGCCCTGCGACTTCACATCCTGCTGCGCGTATCCGAGCTTCTCGCCGGCGGCGACGCGCAGTGGCTCGTGCACGAGGTCGAGGCCGGTGATTTCTACCGTGACCGGATGCTCAACTTGCAGGCGTGTGTTCATCTCCAAAAAATAAAACGCTCCAGCCGGCCCAAAGATGAACTCGACGGTACCGGCGTTGCGGTAACCAATGGCGCGGGCGATGCCGGCAGCGGTCTCGCAAATTTCCTTGCGCTTGGCTTCATCAAGCGCAGGTGACGGCGTTTCCTCGACGATCTTCTGGAAGCGCCGCTGCACCGAGCACTCACGCTCGAACACATGCACGACGCCACCCTGGCCATCGCCGAGCACCTGCACCTCGATGTGACGCGGGTTCTCGATGTAGCGCTCGCAGTACAGGCGGCCGTCGCCGAAATAGCGTTGCCCCTCGGAGCGCGCGCGCTCGATTTCCTGCTCCAGCAGCGACAGATCACGGACGATACGCATGCCCTTGCCGCCGCCGCCGGCACTGGGCTTTATCAGCAGCGGTGCGCCGACCTTGCGTGAGCGTTCGACGAAGGTCTTGGGATCGTCGTCCTCGATGGCCGACGGCGCGACCGGGAAGCCGGCTTTCTCAACGTAATTGCGCGCGCGCACTTTGTCGCCCATCAGGTCGATCTGCTCCGGCGTCGGGCCGATGAAGCGGAGGCCGGCGGTCTCGACGGCCTGGCAGAAGCCCTTGTTCTCGGACAGGAAGCCGTAGCCGGGATGGATCGCGCCCGCGCCGCTCGCCTTGGCCGCCGCGATGATCTGTGCGCCATCGAGATAACTAGCGACAGGCGTGGAGCCTGTAATTTCGATAGCAACATCAGCCATCTTCACCGCCAGCGTGCCGCGGTCTGCGGCGTGGTAGACGACGATGCCTTTGAGTCCGAGTTTCTGCACGGTCCGCAGCACGCGCACTGCGATCTCGCCGCGATTGGCGACCAGCACCGACTGGAACGGCCAGGCGGCAGCATCCGATTTGATGTTCATGCTTTCCTCGACTGCTTGGGAAGACTGTTTTCGATGCGCGCAGCGATCTGTGCCAGCCGTTCGGTTTCACGTTTCAGGGTACCGGGCCCGGCTTGCGCAGAAATGCCATCGCAGAGCAGCGCCGCGATCTGGTCGGCGGTTGCATCGATATCCAGCTCGCCGCGACCGCAGATGAAATTCCAGGTGTGATGCTCGATGGCGCCGTAGACCATGTCGCGCAATAGAGACATGGGAACATCGCCGCGGAAATCGCCGCAGCTGACGCCTTCTTCCAAGACCTCGATCAGCAGACCGGTGTAGCGGCGATTGAGGCCGTGCAGTTCCGAGCCGTGATAGTCGTGCTCCGAACGCACCTCGCGGAACATCAGCCGGCACAACCGCGGATATTCCTTGATGGAACGCAGATGCCGCCAGATCAGGAGGCGCAGGCGCGCACGCGCATTGTCGACGCCCGCAAGATCGCGCGCATAGTCGCCAAACATCTGCTCGTACCAGCGCTCGAGAACCTTCAGCAGCAAATCGCGCTTGCTGTCGAAATATTTGTAGACGGTGCCTTCCACCACGCCGATGCGTGCGGCAATCTCGGCAACCGCAGTGCTCTCGTACCCCTTCTCGCAGAACACGTCGCGCGCCGCGGCCAGGATTTCATCGACCCGCGCCTCGCGGGCAAGGCGCGGCGCATGCACGCGCAGAGGTTTCCGGCTCATGGCGAAAAATGCTCCGGCACGGCGATCTGAAAATCCATCAGGATTTGCGCCAGCATCTTGCCCTGCGGGTCGTAGCGCAGCGACGCCATGCCGCCGCCGCCCAGCGCTTCATGCAGCATGAAATTAAAACCGTGCAGGCCGGGGATTTCGAAGCGCTCGACCTCGCCATGAACGAAGTGTCGGAAATAGTCCTTCACCGCTGCCGCGGTCAATTGCTCGCGCAGCAAGGGCACGAACTCGGGCTTGCGCGCCAGCACGCCGATGTTGGCGGCATTGCCCTTGTCACCGCTGCGACCGTAGGCGAGGGCGATCAGCGGCACCTGCTTCTTCCCCTCTCCCGCTTGCGACCGCAGGGAGTCCCTGTGGGACGGGAGAGGG
>JBOICJ010000119.1:0-2988 GCA_050740035.1 Stenotrophobium sp.
CTTGCAATGCGCTGGCCGATTCGGCCACGCCTGCCAGTCCATTCCAGAGCGCACCCAGGGTGTTGCTCAGACCGCTGTCCGCTGCGGACTGTTCCACGCCGTTGTCGCCAAACACGCGCTCGAACTCATGCCGCACGCGCTGGCGGATTTCATTGAGCTGCGCCATCAGTGTGGCCCAATCCGCAAGCTGCATGGCGACGCATAGCGCGGCACACACAGTCTCGGATTTCGGCAGCGCGTGAGCCTGTTCGTCGCCGTACATCTGTATCGCGTTTTCGAGGCGGCGCAGGAACACATAGGCGGCGTCGAGCGCGGTCACGGTTTCGCCATCCAGATGCCCGGCCTCGCCCAGGTAGCGCAGCACCGGCCGCAGGCGATTGTCGCGCAGCGGCGCTTCCTGCCCGCCCCGCACGAGCTGGAAGGACTGCACGATGAACTCGACCTCGCGAATGCCACCGGCGCCGAGTTTGACGTTGTCTTCCAAGCCTTTGCGGCTGACCTCGTCCTCGATCAATTTCTTGAGGCTGCGCAGGCTGACGATGGCGTTGTAGTCGAAATAGCGCCGGTAGACGAAGGGCCGCAGCGTCTTCAGCAGTTGCCGCCCGGCTTCAAGATCACCGGCAATTGGCCGCGCCTTGATGAAGGCATAACGCTCCCACTCGCGGCCATGCACCTGGTAGTAGTCCTCCATCGCCGGCAGGCTCCAGGCCGGCGCGCCGGCCGAGCCGAACGGCCGCAGCATGGTATCGACGCGGAACACGAAGCCGTCTTCGGTATGCGCGGAGAGAATGCGCGCGGTGTCCTGCGCCAGGCGATTGAAGAATTCCTCGTTGCTGACGCTGCGCGCGCCCGGCCCCCGCTCGCCATTGGCGAGCGGTTCAAATGATGTTTCGCCGCCTTCGGTGTAGCAGAAGATGAGGTCGATGTCGGAAGAAAAATTGAGTTCGCGCCCGCCGAGCTTACCCATGCCCAGCACGACGGCTTGCGCCTCGGCGCCGCTCTGGCCCTGCGGCCTGCCCCAGCGCGCTTGCAGATTTTTTTCGGCGTGGCGCAGCGCGCATTCGCAGCAGGCATCGGCCAGATCGGAGAGGTCGTGCAAGGTTTCGTCCAGCGGCGCGAGGCCGCCGATGTCGCGAAAGGCGATGCGCGTCATCTCGAGGCGTCGCGCCTGGCGCAGGGCGCGCATCAGTGCAGCCTCGTCCGCCGCACCAGCGCAACTTGTGGCGACCTGCTGCGCGGTTTCGCCTGCCACGCGCTGGTTTTCGAACAGACCTTGTTCCAGCCAGTTGACTAATTCGATGGCGTCGCGTTCACAGTTCTGCAGCGCAAATGGACTGGCGGCGAACACACGACGCGCGAGCGGCGCGAGCGCCGGGCGCAGGCGCTCGAAAGTCTGCAAAGGCGTTTCGGGCACGTCACTCATCATCGACAACCAGCCATCCGCTTTTCCAAGGCAAAATACAAAAGCGGGTGGCGCCTTGGGCGCAGCACCCTCTTCGTTATCACGTCATTCCCGCGGATGCGGGAATCCAGAAGGGCCGGCGAGTTCGCACTGAATTCCGGGTTCCACTGCGCGGCCCCGGAATGACGAGGGAATAACATGGCCGTCAAATCGGCGCTCGCCGGTCCCGCCACGGCTGCGCCTGTTCCAGCTGACCGGCCAGACGGAACAACAACCCTTCGCCACCGTGCGCAGCCAGAAAATGCACGCCCATCGGCAGAGCGTAGGGCGTCCAGTGCAGCGGCACCGACATGCACGGCACGCCGGTAAGGTTGCCGATCTGGGTGAACGGCACCCACTTGAGATTTTCCTGCACCATCTGCTCGATCATTCCCGATTTGAGCACGACGCGCGTCAGTCCCAGCGCCATGAGAATCTTCATCGCAACATGCTGCCAGTGCGGCGTCGCGATCTGGCCAATGCGCGGCGCGGCATGCGCCAGCGTCGGCGTCATGTAGAGATCGTATTTCTGGTGGAACTCGGCGAGCTGGCGCGTGTAGTCGCTCCAGCGCATGTAACCCTGCACGTACTCGCTGGCACGCGAAGCTTCGCCAAACGCTGCCATCGCCAGCGTGTCCAGCTCGAAGCCTTCGTTGCCGCAGCCGGTGCGCTGCTTGATCTCGCGCACGGTGGCAGCGCACTGCGCGAACCACATGACGATGAAATCCTTCGCCAATTGCAGGCCGTCGAGCTGCGGCTGCGCTTCCTCGACATGATGCCCCAGCGATTCGAGCAGGCGCGCGGTATCGTGCACGGCCTTCACTGCCTCGGGGTGGACTTCGCTGCCAATCGGCGAGGCGGTGCTGAAAGCGATTTTCAGCTTGCCCGGATCGCGCCCGACTTCTTCCAGATACGGCCGCTCCGGCGGCGCCAGGTGGCACAACGAACTCAGGTCGGAACCGTGGGTGGCGTCGAGCATCGCGGCGCTGTCGCGCACCGAGCGCGTCAACACATGGTTCATCGCGGCGCCGTGCATCGCCTCGCTCATCTGCGGCCCCCAGGGCGTGCGTCCGCGACCGGGCTTGAGTCCGAACAATCCGCAGTAACCGGCGGGAATACGAATCGAGCCGCCGCCGTCGTTGGCGCCGGCCATCGGCACGATGCCGGACGCCACCGCCGCGGCCGAGCCGCCCGACGAGCCACCGGGAACATGGTCGGTATTCCACGGATTGCGCGTCGGCCCCCAGGCTTCCGGCTCGGTAATGCCCTTGGCGCCGAACTCCGGCGTGTTGGTGCGGCCGAAAATTACCGTGCCGGCACGCAGCCAGCGCGCGGTGATTTCCGCATGCACATCCGGCTTGTAGTTCGCCGCCTTCAGACCCTTGCAGCCGTAGGCGGTCTGCACACCGGCATATTCCTGGAACAGGTCCTTGGTCAGGAACGGCACTCCGGCAAAGGGGCCATCGAGATTTTCATTCGCTCTCGCACGCGCCAACTTTTCCATCGGAATAATCACCGCATTGAGCTTGGGGTTGACCTGCTTGTAG
>JBOICJ010000120.1:0-4223 GCA_050740035.1 Stenotrophobium sp.
ATGATCGTGATCGAAATGAATCCGCGAGTTTCGCGTTCCTCCGCGCTGGCGTCGAAGGCCACCGGATTCCCGATTGCCAAGGTCGCGGCCAAGCTCGCGGGCGGCTACACGCTGGATGAATTGCGCAACGACATCACCGGCGGCATGACGCCAGCGTCGTTCGAGCCGAGCATCGATTACGTCGTCACCAAAATCCCGCGCTTCACCTTCGAGAAATTCCCGCAGGCCGACTCGCGGTTGACCACGCAGATGAAATCGGTGGGCGAGGTCATGGCCATCGGCCGCAATTTCCAGGAGTCGCTGCAGAAGGCGATGCGCGGGCTGGAAGTCGGTTCCGACGGATTCGATCCGCAGGTGGAAGATTTTAGCGATGCCTCGGTTGGTCGTATCCGCGAGGAACTGTCCACGGCGCGGCAGCATCGCCTGTGGTATATCGGCGACGCCTTCCGCGCCGGCATGACGGTGGATGAAGTATTCCGTCTCAGCCGGATCGACCCCTGGTTCCTGGAGCAGATCGAAGAACTGATCGCAGTCGAAGGCGAAATTCATCAGCGGAAAATCAGCCAGATCGAAGAAATCGATCTGCGTCGTTACAAACGCCTGGGTTTTTCCGACCGCCGCCTGGCCAGATTACTGGGCGTGAAGGAAGAGTCGGTCCGCAAGCAGCGGCACAAGCTGGGCGTGCGGCCGGTCTACAAGCGCGTCGATACCTGTGCCGCCGAGTTTCCGTCCAGCACGGCTTACCTGTATTCCAGCTACGACGAGGAATGCGAGGCGGCGCCGAGCCAGCGCGACAAGATCGTGGTGCTGGGCGGTGGCCCCAACCGCATCGGGCAGGGTATCGAGTTCGACTATTGCTGCGTGCATGCGTCGATGGCGCTGCGCGAGAATGGTTTTGAAACCATCATGATCAACTGCAATCCGGAGACTGTATCGACGGATTACGACACCTCCGACCGGCTCTACTTCGAGCCGCTGACGTTTGAAGACGTGATGGAGATCATCGATCTGGAAAAACCCAAGGGCGTGATCGTGCAGTTCGGCGGTCAGACCCCGCTGAAGCTGTCGCGGCAGCTTGAAGCCGCGGGCGCACCGATCATCGGCACCACGCCGGACTCGATCGATCTGGCCGAAGATCGCGAGCGCTTCCAGAAGCTGGTCGACAAGCTCGGCTTGCTACAGCCGCCCAACGGTACCGCTACTTCGATCAAGCAGGCGCTGGGCATCGCCGCAAAAGTGGGGTATCCATTAGTCGTGCGGCCGTCCTACGTACTCGGCTGGCGCGCGATGGAAATCGTTCACGATGAAGACGATCTCAAGCGCTATATGACCGAAGCGGTCAAGGTTTCCAACGAGTCGCCGGTGCTGCTGGATCGTTTTCTCAACAACGCGATTGAAGTGGACGTGGACGCGCTGGCCGACGGCACCGACGTTGTCATCGGCGGCATCATGGAACACATTGAGGAAGCGGGCGTGCATTCCGGCGATTCCGCCTGCTCGCTGCCGGCCTATTCGTTGCCGAAAAAAGTTCAGGACGACATTCGTGCGCAGATGGTGAAACTGGCCAGGGCACTGAACGTGGTGGGGCTGATGAATGCGCAGTTCGCGGTGCAGGGCGAAACCGTTTACCTGCTGGAAGTCAATCCGCGGGCCTCGCGCACTTCGCCGTTCGTGTCGAAGGCGACGGGACGGCCACTGGCGAAAATCGCTGCACGCTGCATGGCCGGCATCAGTCTGAAAGAGCAGGGCATTACCGAAGAATTGATTCCGCCGTATTACTCGGTGAAGGAGTCGGTGTTCCCGTTCAACAAATTCCCTTCGGTGGACCCGTTGCTGGGACCGGAGATGCGCTCGACCGGTGAAGTGATGGGCGTCGGCACCTATTTTGGCGAGGCTTACAACAAGGCGCTGCTGGCTGCGGGGATGACCGTGCCGCGCTCCGGCACGGCGTTCATCAGCGTGCGTGACGGCGACAAGCCCAAGGCGGTGGAGCTGGCGCGCATCCTCGCAGGCAAGGGCTTCCGTGTGGTGGCGACGCATGGAACGGCCGCACTGATCTCGGCGGCGGGCATCGCCTGCGAAGGCGTCAACAAGGTCAAGGAAGGCCGGCCGCATTGTGTCGACATGATCAAGAACGGCGAAATCCATTTCATCGCCAACACCACCGAAGGTAAGAAGTCTATCGAGGAATCGCGCTCCATCCGTGGCGCGGCGATCCAGAACAAGCTGTGCTATTTCACGACCATTGCAGGCGCGCTGGCGGCGGCCGTGGCGATGAATTATCTCGATGAAGAAGGCGTCAATCGGCTGCAGGCGCTGCATTCGCGGGTGGATTGATTGCGCCAACGGGCGGATGCTTACGCAATCGGCGTCCTCGATGGTATCGTTTCGCTGGATTTCCAATTTACACGCCACCCGCTGTGCCTGTTAGGCAGTGAAAATTTGTTATTAATTATATAATATTATTATATATTTTATATAAAATATAACAAACTTCTCAATCAAAAAGGCGATAGCGGGTTGCCATTTCAGACCAAAGAATGACATGAGTAAACATCCTCTGACGCTGCGTGGCGCCGAACTGTTGCGCGAAGAATTGCGCGTCCTGAAGTCGGAAACGCGGCCACGCATCATTGCTGCGATTGCCGAGGCGCGTGCGCACGGCGACCTCAAGGAGAACGCTGAGTACCATGCTGCGCGCGAGCAGCAGAGTTTCGCCGAAGGGCGAATTGCCGAAATCGAATCGAAACTATCGTTGGCGCAGGTGATCGACGTCACCAAGCTGACGGCCAACGGCAAGGTGGTGTTCGGCGCTACGGTTGAAATCGCCGATGTCGACACCGGCGAGGAAATGAAATACCAGATCGTCGGCGAGGATGAGGCCGATACCAAGGCCGGGCGGATTTCATACAGCTCGCCGATGGCGCGCGCCCTGATCGGCAAGAGCGAGGGCGATGTTGCGCAGGTCCAGGCTCCGGGTGGTATCCGCGAACTGGAAATCGTCAAGGTCCACTACATCTAATGGTCGCGGAGCAGATTCACTGAGCAAAAAACGCAGCAATAGCTCGGCACGCTGGCTGGCTGAGCATGAGAACGACCCCTACGTGCAGCAGGCGCGCAAGCTGGGTTATCGCTCGCGCGCGGCGTTCAAGCTCAAGGAAATCCAGGAAAAGAACCGGATTTTCAAACCCGGCCAGATCGTGGTGGACCTGGGCGCGGCTCCGGGTGGCTGGAGCCAGATGGCGCGGCCGATGCTCGGTCCCAAGGGCGTGCTGATCGCGCTGGATATCCTGCCGATGGAGCCTTTGCCGGATGTGCTGTTCATCCTGGGCGACTTTCGCGAGGACGCTATCCTGCAACAATTGGAGCGCGAGGTGGGTGAGCGGGCGATAGACCTTGTTTTATCCGACCTGGCCCCCAATATCTCCGGTATCGATGCCGCCGATCAGGCAGCCAGCATGTATCTCTGTGAACTGGCACTGGAATTTGCCCAAGCGCATCTGAAACCGCAGGGACAGTTTCTGGTTAAGGCGTTTCAGGGTGAGGGTTTTGAGGCGTATCTGAAGACGTTACGGCAGGTTTTCAGGTCGGTGACGATACGTAAACCCAAGGCCTCGCGACCGCGTAGCCGCGAGGTGTATTTGCTGGCGAAGAATTTTAGGCCGGTGTAAGGTCTGTTTGCAGGAACCGTTGAGGACTGATGCGTTGAACGATCTGGCTAAAAATCTGCTGCTCTGGGTGGTGATACTCGTCGTACTGATGAGCGTCTTCCAGAGTTTCAGCAATCATGGGCATACCACCAACACGCTGGCCTATTCCGACTTTCTGAGTCAGGTCAAGCAGGGCAATGTCGCCAATGTGAAGATCGAGGGCCAGAACCTCAGCGGTGAGCTCAAGGGCGGCACCCAGTTCACTGCGATCAGCCCCGAGACCGATAACAGCGCGATGATCGGCGCACTGATCGATAACCACGTGAAGTTCGACGGCGAGCTGCCCAAGGAAACGCCGTGGCCCTTGCAGTTGCTGTTCAATGCCTTCCCGATCCTGCTACTGATTGCGGTCTGGGTTTACTTCATGCGGCAGATGCAGGGCGGCGGCGGTGGCCGCGGCGCCATGAGCTTTGGCAAGTCGCGCGCGCGCATGCTGACCGCGGACCAGATCAAGGTTACGTTTGCCGATGTCGCCGGCGTCGAGGAAGCCAAGCAGGAAGTGGGCGAGCTGGT
>JBOICJ010000121.1:0-7352 GCA_050740035.1 Stenotrophobium sp.
ACAACGATGGCGGCGCCGGAAGCGGCACCGTCACCGACTGCGATGCCGACGCCGATCCCTCCGGCTGCGGCCGCGACGGCTAGCGCAGCGGTTGCGTCTCCGCTGCAACGCCCGTCTGCCGCGATGCCACCCCGCCCGCCGAAGCCTTCAGCGCCGGTTGCAGCGCCGCCCAACGCGCCTGAGCCTGCATCGGCGGTTGCAGCATCATCGGGGCAGGACAGCCGGAACCTCGTCTATCAGGAAATCGACTTTGCAAAGGGCAGTGCGGAAATTCCGCCCCGGGCACTGGCGGTGCTGCGCCATACCGCGACACAACTGCAGCAGATGATCGCGCAGGACAAGGATCAGCGCGTCGGCATCGTCAGCTATACCGACGTTGCCAGAGAAGGCAAGGATGCGGCTTCGATCAGCGATCGCCGTGCGTGGCGTGTGAATGCCGCCTTGCAGGCTGACGGGCTGGCAGCCGAGAAATTGCAGGTGGTGATCCCGCCGTTGAAGGACACGACGCCTGCGCTTGCCGGAAAAGTGCAGATTCGGCAGCAGCCAAAAAACTAGCGGACCGGCTCCAACAATTTCTGGAGCAAGTCCATGTGTGCGGGCGAGTCGTTGAGCGCCGGGATATAGCGCAAACCGGCTCCGCCCGCATCGCGAAATGCGGCGGCGTAGCGCAGCGAGATTTCCTCCAGTGTTTCCAGGCAGTCTGCAGAAAAGCCCGGGCAGATCACATCCAGCGTCTTCATGCCGCCCTGCGCAAGATGGGCGATACGCTGGTCGGTATAGGGCTGTAACCAGGGCAGCCGCCCCAGGCGACTTTGGTACGCGTGCGACCATTGTTTTCCGTCGAGCTGCAGCGCCTGCGCCAGCGCCTGTGCGGTTTCCCGACATTGCCGGTCGTACGGGTCGCCGGCATCGACGCAGCTCTGCGGCAATCCATGAAACGACATCATCAGGTGCTCGCCCGGTCCATGCTGCGCCCAGTGTTTGCGCACGCTGTCGGCCAGCGCCGCGATGTACAGCGGATGGGTGTGGTAGCTGTTGATAGTGCGCAATTCCGGCAGCCAGCGCTGCTGCGAGAGGTTTTGGAAAACGGCATCGAGTGCCGCGGCCGTGGTGGTGGCCGAGTACTGCGGATACAGCGGCAATACGATGATGCGGCGCACCTGTTGTGCATCGAGCTCGGCCAGCGCCGCCGCGATTCCGGGTTGGCCATAGGTCATGCCCAGTGCGACCGGCATGTCCGCACCGAGGCGGTTTTGCAGCGCGGTGCGCTGCGCCAGCGAAAACGCCAGCAGCGGCGAGCCCCGTTCGGTCCAGACGCTGGCATAGGTGCGCACCAGGCGGCGCGGGCGAAACGGCAGAATCAATCCGTACAACACCGGCCACCACAACACGCGTGGCGCCTCGACGACACGCCGGTCCGACAGGAATTCGCGCAGATAGCGGCGGATCGCCCCGGCCGTCGGTGCATCGGGCGTGCCGAGGTTGATCAGCAGGACGCCGGTTTTGGGTGCTGACTCTCCTGCACTCATCGCGCGTGATTATTTCTGTGCGGACTGCGCCAGCGCGCTATGTGTGCGCGAATAGCCGAAGTAGATCAGCAGTCCGACGGTCAGCCAGATGCCGAAGGTCATCCAGGTCTCTTTTTGCAGGTAAGTCATCAGCCAGACGCTGAAGCCAATTCCCAGCAGCGGAATCAAGGGTGAGTATGGCGTTTTGAATGGGCGCTTGAGATCGGGACGCGCGCGACGCAGCACGACCACACCGGCACAGACCACGCAGAATGCGCCCAGCGTGCCAATGTTGGTGACCTCAACCAGATTACCCAGCGGCACGAAGCCGGCGAGGAAAAAAATCACGACGCCGGTCAGGACGATGCAGCGGACCGGACTGCCGCTGCCAGCGTTGACCTTGGAAAAGAACTGCGGCAGCAGGCCGTCGCGGGCGATCGCAAAAAATACGCGGGTAAGAGCGTAATACAACACCAGCATCACGGTGGTCAGGCCGGCGATGGCGCCGATCGAGATGACACCGGCGGCCCAGTTCTGGTGGATTTGCAGCATCGCGAACGCGACCGGCGATGGCACGTTGAGCTTGTCGTAGGGCACGATGCCAGTCAGCAATCCTGAAACGACGATGTAGAGAATGGTGCAGATCGCCAACGAAGCGAGGATGCCGATGGGCAGATCCCGCTGGGGATTGCGGGTTTCCTCGGCGGCGGTGGAGACTGCATCGAAACCGATGTAGGCGAAGAAAATCATCGCCGCGCCCGCCATCACGCCCTGGTAGCCGAAGTGATTGACGCCATCAGCATCCGTGGTCATCGGCGGAATGAAGGGATGCCAGTTGGCAGGGTCGACGTGAAAACTGGCGACGCCGATGAAAATGGCGATGGCGACCAGCTTGATCACCACCATGATCGAGTTGAAGCGGGCGCTGACCTTGGCGCCGATCACCAGCAGGGTGCCGAGCGTGACGATAATCAGCGCCGCCGGCAGATTGATCAGGCCCCCGGGATGAAGTTTGTCAAAGGGGCCGTGCATCAGGAAATCCGGCAGTCCGTAGCCGACGGCTTGCAAGGCATTATTGACATACCCCGACCAGCCGACCGAGACCGCCGAAACCGACACGGTGTATTCCAGAATCAGCATCCAGCCGATGATCCAGGCCGGCAGTTCACCCAGGCCCGCGTAGCTGTAGCCGTAAGCACTGCCGGCGCCGCCGACCGATGCGGCGAGTTCGGCATAGGACAGGGCAGCACAGGCGCAGGCAATCCCGGCGATGATGAACGACAACACCAGCGCCGGCCCGGATTGCACCGCCGCTGCGATACCGGTGAGCACGAAGATGCCGGCGCCGATGACCGCGCCGATGCCCAGTAGCGTCAGGTCGAACGCGCCGAGCACGCGCTTGAGTCCGCTGCCGGCCATCAGGTCGGTGTTGATCGCTTTGGTGCGAAAAAGGCTCATCTATTTCTCTCTCCTGAAGTCGAATCGCAGATTTGCAGTCACCCGCTCGCGCGCGTTTGCAAGTGAATATTGTTATTAATTATATAATAATTTTAATTATATTAAATATAATATAACATTGTTTATTGCCACTTGCTTCAGAGCGGGTGGCCGGATTATGCCGGAATCGCCTGGGTTCTGAAGCAAAAAAAGGCGCCATGCGCAGGGCATGGCGCCTGATGCGGCGCGGAGGTCGTGCCGATCAATCCTTTTCGATGATGGCGGTCACGCCCATGCCGCCCGCGGTGCAGATCGAAACCAGACAGCGGCCGCCGCCATTTTCATCGAGGATCTTGGCCGCGGTGGCGATGATGCGGCCGCCGGTCGCGGCAAACGGATGGCCCAGCGCCAGCGAGCTGCCGTGGATATTGAGCTTGCTGCGATCGATGCTGCCCAGCGGCCCGGACAGGCCGAGGCGGTCGCGGCAGAATTTCTTGTCTTCCCAGGCGCGCAGGGTGCACAGCACCTGTGCGGCAAAGGCTTCGTGGATTTCGTAGAAATCGAAATCCTGCAACTTGAGGCCGGCGCGTTCGAGCATGCGCGGCACGGCGTAGGCGGGCGCCATCAGCAGGCCTTCTTTTTTGCCGATGTAATCCACTGCCGCGGTTTCGCCGTGGGCGAGATAGGCCTGTACCTTGAGGCCGTGCGCCTTGGCCCAGTCGTCGCTGGCCAGCAGCACGGCGGAGGCGCCGTCGGTGAGCGGCGTGGAGTTGGCCGCGGTCAGGGTGCCGTTGCCGCTCTTCTTGTCGAAGGCGGGTTTGAGCGTGGCCAGTTTTTCCAGGGAAATGTCCGCGCGCAGATTGTTGTCGCGGTCCAGTCCGCCAAACGGCACGATCAGGTCGGAGAAGAAGCCGCTCTCGTAGGCGCGCGCCGCCTTGTTGTGGGATTCGTAGGCGAGCTGATCCTGATCTTCGCGGCTGATGTGCCATTCCTTGGCCATCAGTTCGCAGTGATCGCCCATGCTCATCCGCGTGCGCGGCTCGGACACCGCCGGCAGGTTGGGCGCGAGCATCGACGGCCGGAACTTGGCCAGTGCCTTGAGGCGTTGTTGGGTAGTCTTGGCGCGGTTGGCTTCGAGCAGAATCTTGCGCAGGCCCTCGCCGACGCCGATGGGCGCATCGGAAGTCGTATCGACGCCGCCGGCGATGGCCGAGTCGATCTGCCCCAGTGCGATCTTGTTGCCGACGTTGATCGCCGCTTGCAGCCCGGTGCCGCAGGCCATCTGCAGGTCATAGGCTGGGGTTTCGGGGGCCAGGCCGGACGACAGCACCGACTCGCGCACCAAGTTGAAATCGCGCGAGAGCTTGAGCACCGCACCCGCCGCGACTTCGCCGAGACGTTCGCCATGCAGCTGGAATTTATCGACCACGCCCTTGAGGCTGGCGACCAGCATGTCCTGATTGCTCTTGGTGGAGTAAGCAGTGTTGGATCGTGCGAACGGGATGCGGGCGCCGCCGAGGATGGCGACCTTGCGTGCGGATTTCATGGAGGCTCCGAGGGGTAGTTAGACTGGCACTATTGTAGCGATTCGAGGCGCGGTTGAGCGTCCGGGAATCGCCGTGGAACACAGATAACCACAAAATGCCCGCCAACACATTTACTCGCGCGCCTTGCGGGTGACTGCTGTACGGCCAATGCGCGGCGCACGCTTTTACAGCAAGATGCAGGGCGTAACATTCATCATCACATCGAGCCGTATCTCCATCGGGACGCCTGACCATGCCGACTTACAAAGCCCCTCTGCGCGACATGCGCTTTCTGATCAATGAAGTCTTCGATTTCCCCAAGCACTACGCGAACCTGCCCAATGGCAAGGATGCCGATCCCGGTACCGTCAACGCCATTCTCGATGAATGCGCCAAACTGTGCGAGGAAACGCTGGCGCCGCTGAACCTGTCCGGCGACCAGGAAGGCTGCCGTCTGGAAAACGGCGAAGTCAGTACGCCCAAGGGCTTCAAGGAGGCTTACGAGCAATACGTCGCGGGCGGCTGGCAGGGCTTGTCGCATCCGACCGAATACGGCGGCCAGGGCCTGCCGATGTCGATGGGCGTGTTCAAGTCCGAGATGATGGGTGCCGCCAACTGGTCGTTTACCATGTATCCGGGCTTGTCGCTGGGCGCGATGAACACGGTGATGCAGCACGCCACCGAGGAGCAGAAAAAGCTGTTCATGCCGCCGCTGGTCGAGGGCCGCTGGACCGGCACCATGTGTCTGACCGAGCCGCAGTGCGGCACCGACCTCGGCCAGGTCAAGACCCGGGCCGAGCCGCAGGCCGATGGCACTTACAAGATTACCGGCACAAAAATCTTCATCTCTGCCGGCGATCACGATCTGACCGAGAACATCATCCACATCGTCCTCGCGCGCCTGCCGGATGCGCCGCCGGGGACTCGCGGGATTTCGCTGTTTATCGTGCCGAAGGTGCTGGCCAATGCGGACGGCAGCCTCGGCGAGCGCAATCATGTGGTGTGCAGTGCGCTTGAACACAAGATGGGCATCAAGGCTTCGGCGACCGCGGTGATCAATTTCGAGAACTCGATCGG
Organism: Stenotrophobium sp.; assembly: GCA_050740035.1. Classification (GTDB taxonomy): domain Bacteria; phylum Pseudomonadota; class Gammaproteobacteria; order Nevskiales; family Nevskiaceae; genus Stenotrophobium. The sequence goes on from JBOICJ010000121.1 coordinate 5,549, forward strand.
TTACATGATCGCGCAGCCCAACAAGGGACTGGAGGCAATGTTCACCTTCATGAACACCGCGCGCATCGGCACCGCGCTACAGGGCGTTTGCCACGCCGAGTTGTCCTACCAGGGCGCGCTGGCTTATGCCAAGGAGCGCCGCTCGATGCGCTCGCTGTCGGGCAAGAAGGAACCGGACAAAGTTGCCGATGCGATCATTCACCACCCCGACGTGCGGCGCATGCTGATGACGCAGAAGGCCGTCGCCGAAGGCGGCCGCGCGATGATCTATTTCGCCGCGCAGTACGCCGATCACATGGTCAACGGCATGCTCGAAGGCGACGAAAAGAAGTTCAAGCTCTGGGACGACAAGCTTGGCTTCCTGACGCCGATCCTCAAGGGTTTTCTCACTGAAATGGGGTTGGAAGCCGCCAATCTCGGCATGCAGGTGTTTGGCGGCCACGGCTACATCAAGGAGCACGGCATGGAGCAGATCGCGCGCGATGCGCGCATCTCCACCTTGTATGAAGGCACCACCGGCATCCAGTCGCTCGACCTGCTGGGACGCAAGGTGCTGGTGATGACCCGCGGCAAGGCGGTGCGCGAGTTCACCGCGCTGATCGGCAAATTTGCGCTCGACAACATGCGCAGCAACAAGATGCGTTCATTCGCCACCGAACTGGCCAAGCTGTCGGCGCAATGGAATGTGCTGACCATGCGCATCATGCTGGTGGCGCGCAAGGATCGTGACATTGTCGGTAGCGCCAGTTACCACTTCCTGATGTATTCGGGTTTCGTGACGATGGCGTATTTCTGGGCGCTGCAAGCGGCCGTGGCGCATGAGAAGTTGCGCAAGGGCGGGGCGGAAAAGCCCGAGTTCTACAAGGCGAAAATCGATATGGCGCGCTTCTATTTCGACCACATGCTGCCGCGCGCCCGCGCTCATGCCGTGGCGATGACCAAGCCCAGCGCAACGCTGACGAAACTTCCCATCGAAAGTTTTGTTTTCGAGTAATTGCGGCGGTTTGGTTGAGGAAAGGGCGCCGCACAGGCGCCTTTTTTCTGTCTGCACGCCGGATGCTTGACTCTGGACTATGCTCCAGGGTTTAGGCTATGCGAAATCTGAAACAGAGCATCCCATGCAGACCTTGACCATCGGCAAGCTGGCGCAGCAGGCTGGCGTCAACATCGACACGATCCGCTACTACGAGCGCAGCGGCCTGCTGCCGGAACCGCAGCGGCGCGCTTCGGGCTATCGCGACTATTCCTCCGACGCGGTGGCGCGTCTGCAATTCATCCGCCGCGCCAAGGCGCTGGGCTTCAGTCTCGATGACATCACCGAACTGCTGAGTCTCAGCGGTCGGCGCGATGTCAAGGCGGTGAAGGCGGCGGCGCAGGCACGACTGCAATCCGTTGAGCAGAAAATTTCCGAATTGCAGCGCATTCGCAAAGGTCTGCGCACATTGATTGATGCTTGTCCGGGACATGGTGATGCGGATCGCTGTCCGATTATCTCAGCACTCAGCCAGGGTAAGCACGCATGAAGATCGAAACCACACAGTCCACGCAACAGCACGATTGCTGCTCCATGCACGCAAAAGCCACCGCCGACAGCGGCCCTGCGCTGGACCCGGTCTGCGGCATGAGCGTCGATCGCAAAACCGCGCGGCACCATCATCTGCATGCGGGCATCGACTACTATTTTTGCAGCGCCGGTTGCCTGAACAAATTTGCCGCGGCACCTGAAAATTATCTGCAACCGAAGCCTGCGTTGCCCGCGCAGCTTGCGGACGAGGGCGCGATCTATACCTGCCCGATGCACCCC
>JBOICJ010000122.1:0-4774 GCA_050740035.1 Stenotrophobium sp.
TGCTGCAACAGGATCAGCACCACCACCGCGATGCCGACGAGGCCCTGGACGATAACAAGACATGTATACATGGGTTTCCGTAAACTCTAACGTGACTGCGACTGGGCAGCCCTGCATATTGCAAGAAAATCAGTGGCCTTCAACGAAGCGCCGCCGATCAACCCGCCATCCACATCGGGACAGGACAGCAGCTCAAGCGCGTTACCCGCATTCATGCTGCCGCCATACAACAAGCGGGTGGAACTCGAAATTTTAGCATCATTTATCGCCAATTGACCACGGATATAAGCATGAGCATCTTGCGCCTGGGCAGGCGTGGCGGTCTTGCCCGTGCCGATGGCCCATACCGGTTCATAAGCAATCACCGCATTCGAAAACGCCTGGATCGTGCAGTGATCAAGCACCGCCTTCAATTGACGGCCCAGAACAGCTTCCGTCTGATTCGCTTCCCTTTCCTGCAAGGTTTCGCCGATACAAAGTATCGGCGTGAGACCGGATGATTGAGCGACGCTGAATTTCTGCGCAACGATTGCATCGGTTTCGCCATAAAGGGCACGGCGCTCCGAGTGTCCGACGATGACGTACCGGCAGCCTACGTCTTTCAGCATGCTGCCATGCAGTTCGCCGGTAAACGCGCCCGGCTTTTCCTGGTTGCAGAGATTCTGTCCACCAACAGCCAGTTGGCCACCCGCATTTTTGGCGATGGACTCCAAATAAATGGCTGGGGGGCACACCAGAACATCGACATCAGGCGCGTCATCGATGCCATGCAGGATGCCTTCGACCAGTTCTGCGTTGGCCTTGGCGCTACCGTTCATTTTCCAGTTTCCTGCCACAAGATATCGCCGGCTCATGTTTCAGTTTCCTCTGTGCGAAATTAGGTTTAGCTTGCAACAGACCTGACATGATCCGCCAGCAATTCAGCCTGGGCCCGGGTCAGTTTTTCATCGTCCGATTCCACCATGACGCGCAGTAATGGCTCGGTTCCAGAAGGACGCAACAGCACCCGCCCACGACTGCCAAGATTCTGCGTCACCAAGGCGACGACGCGTTGAATTTCCTGCGTTTCGATCACGGCCCGTGCCGCCCCTTTTACAGGGACATTGATCAGGATCTGAGGATACTTGCGCATGCCCGAACCCAGTTCAGCCAGGGACTGTCCACTGGAAATCATGGCCGACAACACCTGCAAGGCCGTGACGATGCCATCGCCGGTCGTCGTGCGATCCAGGCAAAGCGTATGCCCGGAGGATTCGCCGCCCAGCACGCCACCCGTCTCCCGCAAACGCTCCATCACATAACGATCGCCGACATTGGTCCGCTCAAAGATCAGGCCCAGGGATTCCAGTGCCTTTTGCAGCCCCAGATTGGACATCAGCGTGCCCACCACGGGGCCGGTCAATCCACCATCGAGCAAGCGCGACCTGGCGATGATGAACAAAATCTGGTCGCCGTCGATCTCGCTGCCCTCTGCGTCCACCATCAGGCAGCGGTCCGCATCTCCATCCAATGCAATGCCGGCATCGGCTTTATATTGGCCAACGGCCGATTTCAAGGCATCAAGATGCGTGGAACCACAATTCTCATTGATGTTAAGCCCATTGGGCTTGTTGCCGATCACGTTGACCACGGCGCCAAGTTCTTCAAACACCGAGGGAGCCACTTTGTAGGCGGCGCCATTGGCGCAATCGACGACTAACTTCAGCCCTTCGAGGCTGCGGCCACGAAAGGTACTTTTGCAAAATTCGATATAGCGGCCTGAGGCATCAGCAATTCTTTTTGCATGCCCCAGTCTCTCCGAAGCAACACACTGCAACGGCATTTCCAATTGTGCTTCAATCTCCAGTTCGACGCCGTCACTGAGTTTGCCGCCGTCTGCGCCAAAGAATTTGACGCCATTGTCATAGTGCGGGTTATGCGACGCGGAAATCACAACGCCCGCCTGCGCGCTGAGCGCTTTGGCGAGATAGGCGACGCCCGGGGTCGGCAAAGGACCGAGCAAGTCGACATCGATTCCGGCGGCGGCAAAGCCGGCTTCGAGTGCGGACTCGAAAACATATCCTGAGCGGCGCGTGTCCTTGCCAATCACGACGCGAGCGCCCTCGGTACGTCCGAGCACACGACCGGCCGCCCAGCCAAGCTTCAAGGCGAAATCCGGCGTCATCGGCAGGGTGCCAACCCGGCCGCGCACCCCGTCCGTACCAAAGAATTTTCTGCTCAAGAATTCATCTCCTCGACACTCTGATTCGCCATGCGACCTTGAGTGCGTCAACCGTAGCGCCAACATCATGCGCGCGCACTATAGTCACTCCCTGCCACACTGCAAGTGCAGCCACGGCAAGGCCGGCATGCAAGCGCTCATCAACCGGCGCATCCAGCAACTGTCTGAACATGGATTTCCGCGAAACTCCGATCATCATGGCAGCCGCTTCAGGGCCAATCCGGTCAAGATTGGCCAGCAACTCAAGATTCTGGTCCAGCGTCTTGCCAAAACCGATGCCGGGATCAAGCACAATGCGATTCGCCGCTATCCCCGCAGCCAGACTCGCACGCCTGCGCTCATCGAGGAAACCGGCCACTTCACCGACGACGTCCTTGTACTCTGGAGACTGCTGCATGGTGCGCGGCTCACCCTGCATGTGCATCAAACAAACGATGGCACCATGCCGGCTCGCGACTTCGAGCGCTCCCGGCCTGCGCAAGGCGTAGACATCGTTGATCATCCGCGCACCCGCCGCACAAGCCGCATCCATCACTGCCGGCTTCATGGTGTCGACCGAAATCAGGCAGCCGGTCTCTTCACGCAGGCGCTCGATGACCGGAATGACTCGATCCAGCTCCTGCTGTTCACTGACGGGTTCGGCACCAGGGCGCGTCGACTCGCCACCGACATCCAGAATGGACGCGCCTTCCCGTACCATGCGGCGCGCCTGCCTGAGAGCGTCGTCGAGATGTAGGTAGCGCCCGCCGTCCGAGAACGAATCGGGCGTCACATTCAGCACCCCCATGACCCAGGGTGCTCGCCGGCCAGAGCCGGACTGCAGGTCGGGCAGAATCGATGTCATGCAAGAAGGTCAAGGGGCCAAACCCGGCCCCTTGCATGAAAATCAGGACAAGCCAGCCGGCTTGGGAGTTACCGGCTGGGCCGATGAGCTACCGCTGGCGCTGGCCGACTTGCTGCCCGGCGGCGGCGCTGGCGGTTTGCCGTCGGTCCAGTTACTCGGCACTCCGGAATCCTCGCCTCGCATGATCCGCTGCATCTGATCGGTATCGATCGTTTCATACTTGATCAGCGCTTCGGCCATCTTGTGCAGCTTGTCCAGATTGTCTTCCAGAACTTTCTTTGACGTAGAGTAATTGCGCTCGATGACCTCACGGATTTCCTGATCGATCGCGTAGGCGGTTTCGTCGGATACATGCTTGGTCTGGGTCACGCTTTTACCCAGGAAAACCTCGCCATCGGCTTCTGAATAAGCTAATGGGCCGAGCTTATCCGACAGCCCCCATTTAGTGACCATGTTGCGAGCGATTTCGGTGGCGCGCTCGATATCGTTGCTGGCGCCGGTCGTGACCTTCTCCGGGCCAAAAATCAGTTCCTCAGCAATGCGCCCGCCGAACAGCGAGCAAATCTGACTGTTGAGCCGCTGCTTGCTGTAGCTGTATCGGTCTTCCAACGGCAGGAACATGGTCACACCCAGCGCGCGGCCACGTGGAATGATGCTGACCTTGTAGACCGGGTCGTGATCGGGCACCGACAAACCGACGATGGCATGACCGGCCTCGTGGTAAGCCGTCAGTTTTTTCTCGTCCTCAGACATCACCATCGAATGGCGCTCGGCGCCCATCATCAGCTTGTCCTTGGCACGCTCGAAATCTTGCTGGTCGACCAGCCGCTTGTTGGAGCGTGCGGCGAACAGAGCCGCTTCGTTGACCAAATTGGCAAGATCGGCGCCCGAAAATCCAGGGGTTGCGCGTGCAACGATATCCGGCTTGACGTCATCCGCCAGCGGCACCGCACGCATGTGCACCTTGAGAATCTGTTCACGCCCGCGCACGTCCGGTAGCGGCACCACCACCTGACGGTCGAAGCGGCCGGGACGCAGCAGCGCCGGGTCGAGCACGTCGTGGCGATTGGTCGCGGCGATGACGATGACGCCCTCGCTGCCCTCGAAGCCGTCCATCTCGACCAGCAACTGGTTGAGGGTCTGCTCGCGCTCGTCGTGGCCGCCGCCGAGACCGGCGCCACGGTGGCGACCGACCGCGTCGATTTCGTCGATGAAGATGATGCAGGGCGCGTGCTTCTTGGCCTGCTCGAACATGTCGCGCACGCGCGCGGCGCCGACGCCGACGAACATCTCGACGAAATCGGAGCCGGAAATCGAGAAGAACGGCACCTTGGCCTCGCCCGCGATGGCCTTGGCCAGCAGGGTCTTGCCGGTACCGGGCGCGCCGACCATCAGCACGCCGCGCGGAATCTTGCCGCCCAGCTTGGTGAACTTGGACGGATCGCGCAGGAAGTCGACCAGCTCGGAAACCTCCTCCTTGGCTTCCTCGCACCCGGCCACGTCATTGAAGGTGACCTTGATCTGGTCCTCGCCCTGCAACTTGGCACGCGAACGCCCGAAGCTCATCGCGCCACGCCCACCCGCGCCGGCCTGCATCTGGCGCATGAACCAGATCAGGATCGCAATGAAGATCAGGATCGGGCCCCAGTCGAGCAGCAACCGCCACAGCGAGAACCCGTTGTCGCCGGGCTTCTGGGTGGTCTTGACCC
>JBOICJ010000123.1:0-11953 GCA_050740035.1 Stenotrophobium sp.
CCGTGGATGTCGATGGTTTCACCGAGCAGCGCTTCGGCCATCGCCGAGCATTCGATATGCCAGCCCGGACGGCCGCGGCCCCAGGGTGAATCCCAGCCGGGCAGGTCGGCGGAGGACGGCTTCCACAGCACGAAGTCGCCGGCGTCTTTCTTGTACGGCGCGACTTCGACGCGCGCACCGGCCAGCATCTCGCGGGTGTCGCGCTTCGACAGTTGGCCGTACTCTGGATAGCTCGGCACGTTGAACAGCACATGGCCTTCGGCAGCGTAGGCGTGACCGGCGGCGATCAGGCGCTGGATCATGCCGACGATCTGCGGAATGTGCTCGGTGACGCGCGGCTCGAAATCGGCGGGCGCTACGCCCAGCGCGCGCAGGTCTTCATGGAACGCCGCGGCGTAGCGGCTGGTGATGACGCCGATGTCGACGCCTTCCTTGGCCGCCGCCGCATTGATCTTGTCGTCGATGTCGGTGATGTTGCGCGCGTATTTCACACCCGGATATTGCCGCCGCAGCACGCGCGCCAGCACGTCGAACGCCACCGTCGGCCGGTAGTTGCCGATGTGGGCGTAGCTGTAGACCGTTGGTCCGCAGACGTACATGGTGACGCGCTGCGGATCCTGAGGCTGAAACGCTTCCTTGCGGCCGCTGAGGGTGTTGTACAGTTGCATGCAATTAATTCTGGTAAAAACCGCGCCAGCATAGCGGCTCAGGCCCACAAATCAACTAAGGAAGCCCTGATGAGTTCGTTCGTGGTGAGCTTGTCGAACCATGAACGGACTTGGCACTGAAATTCCGGTGTGTCGCCGTTCACCCTTCGACAGGCTCAGGGCGAACGGTTACTTGATCAGAGACTTTCTGAGGCAAAATGAACGGCATGGATGAACACCCACACCGCAGCAACGGCCGCTATCGCAACCGTTATTCCAGCGCCGCGCATGGCCCGAGCATGGACCTGCTCAAGTTCCTGATCGAGATGCGCCGCGGCGCGCGGCACAAGCCCGATTTGCCGCAGGCGTCTCCGGACGTGGCCTGGCTCAAGGCGAATCGCAGCGTCGATGCGCTGACCTGGATCGGGCATTCCAGTTTTCTGCTGCAATGGCAGGGCCTGAACATCCTGACCGATCCGCATCTGACCGCGCGCGCTTCGCCGCTGAAGCTGGCGGGCCCGAAACGCTATCAGCTGCCGGCGCTGGATTTCGCCGACCTGCCCAAGATCGATGTCGTGGTGGTGTCGCACAATCACTACGACCATCTGGACCGCGACACGGTCAAACGCCTGGCCCGCGAACACGCACCGCAGTTTTTCGTGTCATTGGGACTCAAGGTCTGGTTCGGGCGCGAAGGTATCGACAACGTCACCGAACTCGACTGGTGGCAGGACGCACAGCGCGGTGACCTGAGAGTGGCGGCGGTGCCGGTGCAACACTTCTCCGGGCGTACGGCCAGCGACCGCAACAAGACCCTTTGGTGCGGTTTCGTGCTGGAGATGGCTGGGCGACGCGTGTTCTTTGCCGGCGACACCGGCTACTCGAAGGACTTCGCCGATATCGGCGAGCGCTTCGCCCCGATGGACCTGGCGCTGATTCCGATCGGCGCCTATGAGCCGCGCAGTTTCATGCGGCCGGTGCATGTCGATCCGGAAGAGGCGGTGAAAATCCATCGCGACATCGGTAGTCGCCAGTCGGTGGCGATGCACTGGGGCACGTTCCGCCTGACGCTGGAACCGCTCGACGATCCGCCCAAACGCCTGGCCGCAGCGCTGGAACGCGAAGGCATCGCGCAGGAGAAATTCTGGGTGCTCAAGCACGGCGAGACGCGGCGATTCTGACGGCGCGCGCCTTGCGCTACTCGCGTGGCAGGCGGATGCCGATACCGGTGATCTCGCGTCCGCTCATGCTTCTGACCACCAGTTCCACCGGTCCCAGGCGCAGGCGGTCGCCAGTGACCGGGCGCGGCAAGAAACGCAGTACCAGTTGGGCGACGGTCGATTGTTCCGTGCCCTCCGGCAGCGGGATGTTGTAGCTGTCGGCGAGGTCGCGCGCCGGGGCTTCCGGTGTGATCGTGAACTCGCCGAAGAATTGCTGCGCACCCGGCAGTTTTCCGTGCGGCCGGCGGATTTGGAAAACCGCGTCGAGTTTTTCCAGATCGGCTTCCGCGGCCAGCAGCGAGATATAGTCGCCGGCCTGTAGCGCGCCCCATTCGCGGTAGGCCAGCATGCGCCCTTCGCGCGAGATCGAGATTACGCGCGAGTGATCGCGCACTGGCAGTTCCTTGGGCTTCTTGCCGAGGTGCGCGCTGGATTCCGGCAGACGGTAGCTGACGATTTCGTAACCGCGCTGGCCGGGCAGGTCGATGTCCATGCGGTGTATGCGCGTCTGCGTGCGTGGCATCAGCAGATCCAGCAGGCGTGCACTCAGTTGCACGCTCCAGCCCTGCACGATCAGCGATACCAGCACGATGAAGAAAGTGATGTTGAAAATCAGGCCGGCATTGGGCACGCCGACAAGCCACGGGAAAGTCGCCAGCACGATCGGTACTGAACCACGCAGGCCGACCCAGGAAATGAACGCCTGCTCGCGCCACGGCAGGCGGAAAGGCAGCAGGCTGAGCAGTACCGACAGCGGCCGCGCGACCAGGATCAGCACCAGCGCGATCAGCAGAGCAGGAATCGCCACGGCCGGCAACTGGTGCGGATTGACCAGCAGGCCGAGAATCAGAAACATGCCGATCTGCGCCATCCAGGCGATGCCGTCGTGGAAGCGGCGGATGCTGGCCATTGCGCGCACCCGCCGGTTGCCGATAATCAGGCCGGCCAGGTAGACCGCGAGAAAACCGCTGCCGCCGACCAGCGAGGTCAGGCCGAACAGCAGGAAGCTGCTGAACAGCGCCAGCACCGGATACAGCGATTCGCTCAACACCAGACGGTTGAGCGCACGTTGCAGCGCCCAGCCGCCGCCGATGCCGAGTGCGCCGCCGATGCCCAGTTGTTTCGCCAGCAGCACCGCGAAACCGGTAGCGCCGAACTGGCCGTGCGATTCGAGATAGGTGAGCAGCCCGATGGTGAGGAAAATCGCCATCGGATCGTTGGTGCCGGATTCGATTTCCAGCACCGAAGTGACGCGCTCGTTGAGCACGACCGCCTTGTTGTGCAGCAGCGAGAACACCGCCGCCGCGTCGGTGGAACTGACGATGGCGCCGAGCAGCATGCCGGCCGCGAGCGGCAGTTTCAGCAGCCATGCGCAGAAACCGCCGACGATGATCGTGGTCAGCGCGACGCCGACGGTGGCCAGGCTCAGCGCCGGCCAGAGCGCGACGCGGAAGGTCTTGAACGAAGTGCGCATGCCGCCGTCGAACAGGATCACCACCAGCGCGGCGGTACCGGCGAGGTTGGCGAGATGGAAATCCTCGAACACGATATGGCCCGGACCGTCCTGCCCCGCGAGCATGCCGATGACGATGAACACCAGCAACAGCGGCACGCCCAGCCGTGGCGTGATCGCGGTGGCGAGGATGCTGACCAGGAACAGCAGGCCGGCGGCGAAGATCAGGTGATTGGCGAATTCCATCGAGTGCGGGTGCGGGCTGCGGGCTTGATGTGAAACATTATGCCTGCCGCTTTGCGCGTGGATGACGGATGGCGTTTGCGCAGGCCAAAAAAACCGCAGTCGCGCGACCCGCTGTGCCGGAAATGCCTGGATTGTATGTTATTAAATATATACTATATAATTATATATATAATAAAATATAACATTATTGTTTTCCGTTTCCGGCATAGCGGGTGGGCGCGCAGGCCGCGATTGCCCGCAGCGAAGCATTCGGCGGATACTCGCGCAGTTGCATCCGTCGCGGCGGTTCTGCGGCGACGCTTGAATTCCCAGACACTCAGGCAGGCGGAGGTATCGACCGATGGCAATTCATGGACTGGTCCTGGCAATTCACATCGCCTGCGGCGCCTGCGCCTTGGCGCTCGGCCTGGTCGCCATGTATGCGCGCAAGTCACCGGGGCTGCATACCGTCGTCGGAGAAATTTACCACTGGCTGTTCGCCGGCATCGCCGTATCGGCTTGCGCGCTTGCCGCGCTCGACTGGCCGCGGCTGTGGTGGTTTGCGCCGCTCGCCGTTTTTTCGTATGCGTTCGCCCTGCTGGGCTATCTTGCGGCCAAGCTGCGCTGGAACAACTGGCTGAGTTTTCATCTTGCCGGTCAAGGCGGTTCGTACATCGCCATGACCACGGCGGTGCTGGTGGTGAACCTGGGCCGGGACATCTGGTGGGTCTGGATTCTGCCGACCATCATCGGCTCGCCGCTGATCGCCTGGATCACGCGTGAGGTTGCCCAGGGCCGCAGGCCAAAATACTCGTGAGCGTCATGCGGTCGAGGCCGATAAGCTGCACAATGCGGATCAGGCAGGATAGAAAAACGATTGCAAAGTACGGGCCGTAATCTGGTCGGCCGTGACAAGGAGAAGTTGATGAGCAACAAGGTCAACCCGATCCCCGACGGTCACGCCGGCGCAACGCCGTATCTGACGATACGCGCCGCGGCCGAGGCCATCGAGTTCTACAAGAAGGCGTTCGGCGCGGTGCAGACCGTGCGGCTGGACATGCCCGACGGGCGCGTCGGCCATGCCGAACTGAAGATCGCCGGCGCGCTGGTGATGTTGTCCGGCGAGTTTCCGGACATGGAAGTCTGGGACCCGCAGACGCTCGGTGGTTCGCCGGTTTGCATCCACATCTACGTCGAGGATGTGGACGCGCTCGCCGCGCAGGCCGTCGCCGCTGGCATCAAGGTGCTGCGGCCGGTCGAGAATCAGTTCTACGGCGACCGTGGCGGCAAGTTCGAGGACCCCTACGGTCATATCTGGTGGCTGGCCACGCACACCGAAGACGTGTCGCCAGAAGAAATGCAGAAACGCGCGACTGCGCTGTTTGGAGGAGGCTGAAGCGGCGCAGCCCGCTATGCTTGCTCCTGTCGATGCGCGATCAGCCCAAAATTCCATAACCCAGCCGGCGCCAATTTCATGTCCAGAATTCTTCGTCAACTGACGCCGCTGTGCGTCGCCGTGGCATTCACGCTGCTGCTCGCCAACTGCGGCACCAGCAATCCCGCGAACGGCACCGTGGGCACCACCACCGCTACCCGGATCGGCCATGTGTTCGTGATCGTTCTGGAGAACGAGGATTACGGCAATACCTTTGCCAGCACCACCGCCGCGCCGTATCTGGCCAAGGCGTTGCCGGCGCAGGGCGCGCTGCTGCAGAATTATTACGGCACCGGTCATCTCAGCAACGACAACTACATCTCGATGACCAGCGGGCAGGGGCCGAACGTGCTCAACCAGACCGACTGCATTCTCTACTCCGACTTCATCGGCACCGGGCCGCAGGCGCTGGTCAACGGACAGGCCATCGGCCAGGGCTGCGTGTTCCCGGCCAGCGTCGAGAACGTGGCGAATCAGCTGGATACCGCCCAACTGAACTGGAAGGGCTACATGGAGGACATGGGCAACACGCCGAGCCGCGAGGCGGCGACCTGCGGTCATCCGGCGCTCAACGTCACCGACGGCACGCAGTCGGCGACTGCAAAAGACCAGTATGCGACGCGCCACAACCCGTTCATGTATTTCCATTCGATCATCGACAACCAGGCCGCGTGCGACAAACACGTCGTCAACCTCACGGCGCTGGACACCGATCTGCAATCGGTCGCGAGTACGCCCAATTACAGTTTCATTACGCCGAGCCTGTGCCACGACGGCCACGATTCGCCCTGCGCCAACGGCGAGCCGGGCGGGCTGGCGTCGATCAATGTCTTCCTGAGCGAGTGGGTACCGAAAATTCTCAACTCGCCGGCGTTCAGGCAGGACGGCCTGCTGATCATCACCTTCGACGAGTCCAACGGGCCGCAGACCGACGCCAGTGCCTGCTGCGGCGAAGGGCCGACCATTAACACGCCGCTGCCGGGCCTCACCGGCCTGGGCGGCGGCCGCGTCGGCGCGGTGCTGTTGTCGCCGTTCATTAAGCCGGGCACGGTTTCGACGGTGCCGTACAACCACTTCTCGATGCTGCGCTCGGTGGAAGACATTTTCGGCCTGCCGTACCTGGGCTTTGCCGGCGCCTCCGGCCAGGCGAGTTTCGGCACCGACGTGTTCACCGCGCGCATGCCGGAATTTCCGCCCAAGAGCTGATCGACGGTGCCGGCCGGCGCAGGAGCCCGTGTGCATCGTTTCGCCGGATACGCCGCGATCACGTTTGCGTTTGCGCTGATCGCCGCCGCAGGGCTGCTGTGGTGGCGGCATCTGCACGCAGATTACGACCCGCTGGCTACAGCCAGGGCCGCCGCCGGGCAGCGCATCGCCAATGTCGAGGCGCGCGTGCCGCCACAGTGTTACACCAAGACCGATGGCGTCTCCAATCCCTGCTGGACCTGTCATACCGCCAGTAACGGGCGCAACCGCAGCGACGACTGGCCGTTGCAGGAGCGCTACCGCTTCACCGCGCTGGCCGCCGAAAATCACTGGACCAACCTGTTCGTCGATCGCCGGCCGGCCATCGCCGGCATCGCCGACGACCGCATGCTGGCTTACGTGCGCCAGGACAATTACACGCCGCTGCGTGCGGCGATGGTGCGGCAGGAAAATTTTCCCGGCTGGCGGCCCGATCTTGATTTCCGTCAGGGCTTCGATGCTCAGGGTTTCGCGCGCGACGGCTCCGGTTGGCGCGCCTATCGCTACAAGCCGTTTCCCGGCACGTTCTGGCCCACCAACGGTTCCGCCGACGATGCCTTCATCCGTTTGCCGCAGGCTTTTCGCCGCGATGCGGGCGGACGAGATTCACGCGCCGTGTATCAGGCCAACCTCGCCATCGTCGAAGCCGCGGTCACGGTGCCGGATAGCACCAGCGATACCGCGCTGCGGCGCAAGATCGAGCCGGTGGACGAAGCCGCAGCGGGGCTCGATCTCGATGGCGACGGCCATGTCGGTGGCGTGGCGACGCAAATTCATGGATTGCCCTCGCATTACGCTGGCGCGGCGTCGGCTATCGCGGTGAAACGTGATAGCTACCCGGCCGGCACCGAGTTTCTGCACACCCTGCATTACCTCGATCCGGCGGCGCCGGAGCAGAAGGCCGTGCGCATGAAGGAAGTCCGCTACGCGGTCAAGCGGCTCGCGCTCAGCGATGCCGATCTGCAGGCGCATTACGCCGAAGAAGCGCGCGAAGGCGACATCGGCGGACGCCCGCATTATTCCGGCAACGCCTACACCGGGCAGACCAATATTTTCGGCTGGACCTATCAGGGCTATATCGAAGGTGCCCAGGGCCGCCTGCGTTTGCAGACGCGCGAAGAGCAGCTTTACTGCATGGGTTGCCATACGGGCCTGGGCGTCACCGTCGATCAGAGTTTCAGCCTGCCGCGCAAACCGCCGGGCGCCGCTGGTTGGGGGCTGCAAAAACTTGCGGGTATCCCCGATGCGCCCGAGGCGGGCAGCGATGAGCCGGAGTATCTGCGCTATCTGCGCCGCGTCGGCGGCGGCGACGAATTCCGCGCCAATGGCGAAATGCTGGCGCGTTTTTTTCCGGGCGGCGTGCTGGATCGAGCCGCGGTGCGCCGCGCCACTGCGCACGGCATCCTTGGATTGATCGAGCCTTCGCGCGAACGCGCGCTGGCGCTGGACAAGTCGTATTGGCTGATCGTGCGCGAGCAAAGCTACGACAAGGGACGCGACGCCATGCCGCAGCCGGTTGCGAACGTGCACAGGGAAATCACTGACGACGACACCGGTCTCAAGGCCGCAGGGCGCATCTACAAGGATGGTCGTTTGTGGCTGGATTGGGATGCGAAGTCCTCTCCTTAATGCGGCATGCCGCGGTTACAAAAATAACGCGAATTTAACCTGCAGATATCGCTGCGCGTTTTTTGTGATTGCCTGCTTTGTGCCAGAAGCAGTCAGCCCTACCTTCAAACTCGCGGACACAAAGCGGCCATTCAATTTACAGAACCCTTATAGCGACGCGGCCTCAAGAAACTTCCTGACCTCAAGGGAGTAGGCGCTTGGGTGCGAGAACCTAAACATATGACCGGTGCGCGGCATGATGACTTCCCGCGAGCCTTTTATTCCCTTCAGCAGAATCCCCGAAGCTTCTTCGCCAATCAGCTTGTCTTCCTCGGGAGTCAGAATCAGCGTAGGGACGTTTATTTTCTGAAGCTGGGCCGTGTAGTCCGCCCTCTCGATTGAGCGTATGCGGTTGATGTAGGCTTTGTGCGGTGTAGCCTCGACGAACAAGGCGCGGCTCTGTTCGGTTGACCACGGAATCTCCGCCTCTTGATCAAACGACGAAGCTAGCTGCGCGGCGTGGAATCTGAGAGTTAACTGTCGATAGAACGGCCCGGGAAAGAACGGCGCAAGCGCTGACAGGAACCTGAGCAAGAGCGAAGTGATCGGGCTCTTGGCAAAACCGCCTGAAAGCACCAGACCCTTCAGGCCCTTCGGCTGTCGAGCCGCAAACGGGATCGAGGCGACCGCGCCGTATGAATCGCCAACCAGCACATAACTTTCGAGGTCCTTCACCTGCTGGGCTATGAAGTCGGCCAAAGTTTCCAGGTCAGGCACGTCGTCCGGCAAACGAAGCGTACGCATGGGTCGATCCTGCAAGTAGATCAATTGCTGAAGCTGCCAAGGGGCACCCGAGAAGCAAGGGATCATGACCAAGGTTGGCTCTGCTTTCATGCGATATTCCTAGAGGGTTGATAAGCGACAACCAAACTCTAGTAAGGCCGAGGTATTTGATCCAATGGCATTTACGCAGTATGTCGATGCACAGGATTCATGACCCTACCTGCTCCAGTTACTGTAAGGCCGCTGATGTTTAGCCGGCGATCAGCATATTTGTAATCCACTGAACGGCGGGTTCGTTGATGCGTCCTCGGGCGCGCATAACAAACATCTCCCAGGTGGATAGCGCCAGAGGCAGTTCAAAAATGCTTAGCTGAGCCGTCTCCTGCATCCGCAATGCGACCCGCTCGGCAATCACAGCAATCGAGTCGGAAGCGCCGACCATGAACGGAACAGCCAGAAAGCTGGGACAGGTGGTGTAAACCCTACGGGTGCGACCAAGAGCCTCCAGCGCAACATCGACTGCACCCCGTGCATCACCGCGCGGCGAGACTAGGATGTGGGGTAGCTGGGCAAAGCAATCCAAATCCATATGCAGCTTCTTGCCTCGCCTGACCAATGCTGGGTGCCCTTTGCGCGCGATGCCAACGAAACGCTCCTTGTGGACAAGCTGGGTATCCAGACGCCGCGGAACCTGAATGAAGGAGCCCGACCCGATCACGATGTCGAGCTCGCCCGCATCCAACATGCGCAGAGCGGATTCAGTATCGGCTGGCATGAGTTTCAACACGACACCCGGCGCAACTGCCTGGATCTTGGCCAGAACGGGGGTGATGACGGTCAGCACCGCGTGATCGGTAGCTGCGACTGAGAACGTCGCTTGTAATTGACCTGGATCGAATGGGCCACGAGGCCCGGCGACGAGTCTGACCGACTCAAGCACCGCCGCCACTCGCGGCATTAACTCAATAGTCAGCGGTGTAGGCTCGATTCCGCGGGGGTTGCGAATGAAAAGTTGATCATCAAAAGCGGTGCGTAGCCTCGATAAGGCATGGCTGGTTGCGGATTGAGACAAGTGCAATTTATCGGCGGCACGGCCGACGTGCCGTTCGGTCCATAGCGCCTCAAGAACAACCAGCAAGTTGAGATCAAAACGCGTCAGATCCAACGGCTTCATGCTGTACTAGCCTCTTCGTTCATCACCGGGATTACTTGAGCCTTATGTTCGGGAAAGTGCTTTGATTGGTGAACTTGCGCAGCGGTAGCAGCATATCCCCATTCTAGAGGGAGACCTATTGAGCGAGGGGATGAACTAAAAGCGGACCGTGGGGGCTGACTGCTTTGGGCCGATAGTTGACGCTATCGCAGAGTTCGCGGGCAACGACACCCGAAGATACTGAGGTTCGCATGCTCAGTGAAATAATAAGGAGCCAGAATCGATTTTTCTATCGAGATTGCCTTCTCATAAGGGCTAAACAGTGCATCAGCCAGAACGAGGATGCTTGTGCCTGACCAGGGCTGCGCCAAACAGCCCCAGCAGTGTGAGCAGTGGCAAACCGCCGCCGCCGCTTGATGAACCATTGGCAGTTTGCGCCGTGATGTTATCGGTACAGCCGGCGCGAATGTCATCGCAGCGATGTTGCGTGCCGTCGCGCCCGGGGTAGTCGCGCGCCGAGCGGAAATAGAAACTCATTTTCGCTTTGCCCTGCGGGCCGTTGTCGTCGAGCAGGCGGGCGTCGGCAGTGTCGTAACCGGTCTCGCCGGGTTTTTTCAGCCAGCGATCGAACCACGCCAGCGAGTAATGCTGCGCCAGCGGATTGCCCCAGCCGCCGCTACAGGTGTTGTCGACGATCTTCGGGCACCAGCTGCTGGCGGGGAACAGCGGCAGCAGCGACCACTCGTAGTGCGAGCTGCCCTGGATGGTGATCGAGTACACCGGCACGCCGGCCTTGGCCCATTCCGCGAACGCCTGCTTGTGGCCTTCCGGATCGGGTGGCTGCAGGAATGGCGTCGGCGCCAGTCCGTACTCCGAGGCCTGGTTCATCACCGGCACGCGGATGCCGAACTTGGGTGGATTTGATGCGGCTGCGCCGACCGGAATCGACAGGTTGCCGCCGGCACCGCCGTCGTCGGCGCCGTCCGGCGCCATCAATCCGTCCCAGGCGACGGCGACCTTCACCGGATTCGTTGCGTCGAGCTTGCCCGGCCAGGGCGCCGCGCCGGGCGCGCCGTAGCCCTGCACGATGGAGACGCCGAAGGCGCCGAGTGAATGGCCGGCGATGCCCAGACGGTCGAGATCGATGCGGTCGCTGATCGGATTGTAGGCGGTGACCTGCGTCGGATAAGTGCCGGCGCAGGTCTGGTTTTCGGGATAGGGATGCGCCTTGCTGGAACGGAAGAAATCAATGGCGTTGACGAAGCCGGTCCAGAACACGCTGGAATTCAGATTGGTGCCCTGGCCGCCGCTGGGGGTTTCCTGATCGGAGCGTCCCTGGCCGCGCGGATCGAAAGTCATCACCGCGTAGCCGTTCTGCACCAGCAGCTTGGCCATCCACCAGTAGAGCGTTTCCGGCGCTTCGATCGAACCGTTCTCGATCACCACCGCCGGCAAATTGGCGCCGGCCTGTGTGCCCTTGGGCGCCCATACGCGACCGGACAGGCGCGCGCAGCCGTCGTCGTAGAACACCACCGGAATCACGTCGGCCTCGCTGGTGTAGAAACTGTCGGTGCCGGGATAGAGGAAGGGATCACCGGTGCAGGGGCCAGACCAGGTCGTGCACAGCGGCAGCACCGGCGCGTTCAACGGCACGGAGATCGCGCTGGCTGGATTTTTCTGGATTTGCGCGATGGCGTTCTGCAACGCCTGCGCCGCGGTTGCTGGCGCAGTGAGGCTGTTAACCAGCGTCGTCACCAGCGGTGAGGACACCGTCAGCCAGCTCGGATCGGCAAGGTCGCGCGCGATGTAGCTTTGCAGGTTGACGAGGCTCTGAGTTTCCAGTTGTGTCAGGAAGGCCGGGTTGCCGACTTCTTCGATCGGGCCTTGCAGAGTGATGGCGTAGTTGGCGGCTTCGCGCTGCGTCCACGCCGCCGACGGATAGGCCGGCCCTTCGGGAATTGCCAGAGCGCTTGCCGGGATCAGCAGTGCCGCGCAGGACAGCAGATGACGAAGACGTGAGTGCATGGCATCACCGTATACGGTCAGGATAGTGTATCGGTCTCGCCCGGGTTGCCCTTTGTCGAATCGCGGGTGAGATCTGTCTGTTCCTCGCTACGATAGATGCCGAGTTTCTGGTAGATGCGCGAGGCGTGGTTGGCGACGGTCGAGATCGCGATATTGAAT
>JBOICJ010000124.1:0-3208 GCA_050740035.1 Stenotrophobium sp.
ACGCAGGCCGGCGTCAGCCGCACCGCCATCGGCTATTTCAGCTGGGTCGGGGTGACTTATTCGATCAAGTTCTTCTGGTCGCCAGTGGTGGATCGCCTGCGCATCCCGCTACTGACGCGGCTGCTCGGGCGACGCCGCAGCTGGATGCTGCTGGCGCAGGCCGGCATCGTCACCGGACTGATCCTGCTCGCGCATACCGATCCCGCACATCAACTCGAACGCGTCGCGCTGCTGGCGGTGTTCGTCGCGTTCAGCGCCGCCACCCAGGACATCTCGATCGACGCCTATCGCATCGAAGCGGTCAAGAGCGAATTGCAGGGTGCAATGGCGGCGACCTACCAGATGGGCTACCGGTTGGCGTTGATCATGGCCGGCGCCGGCGCGTTGTTCATCGCCAGCGCCTCCGGCTGGCAGCAGGCTTATCTGGCGATGGCGGCCTGCGTCGGCGTCGGCGTGCTGACGGTACTGTGCATCGCCGAGCCGGACACGCATACCAGCCGCCAGACGCAGATGCAGGAACAGCGCGTGATCGACTTCATCGAGCGCTCCGCGCACTGGCCGGCGACGCTGCAAAAAATCGCGGCCTGGCTGATCGGCGCGGTGGTCTGCCCGTTCGTGGATTTCTTCAGCCGCAACGGCCTGCGCACGGCGCTGACCATCCTGCTGTTCGTCAGCCTGTATCGCGTCACCGACATCGCCATGGGCGTGATGGCCAACCCGTTTTATCTCGATCTGGGATTCTCGCTCGACCAGATCGCCAGCGTCGCCAAGATTTTCGGCGTACTGATGACCATGATCGGCGCCATCGTCGGCGGCCTGCTGGTGGCGCGGCTTGGCATCCTGCGTTCGCTGGTGATCGGCGCGCTGCTTGTGATGTTTGCCAACTTCGCGTTCGCCTGGATCGCCGGCATCCATCCCGGCGTGCCCGGCCTGGCACTGGCGATCAGCCTCGACAATCTCGGCGGCGGCATCGCCGGTTCGGCCTTCATCGCCTATTTGTCGAGCCTCACCAACACCGCCTACACCGCAACACAGTACGCGCTGTTTTCATCGATCTGGGCGCTGCCGGGCAAACTCATCGGCGGATTTTCCGGCGTGATCGTCGATGCGCTCGGCTATCCGCTGTTCTTCGTCTACACCGCGCTGCTGACCATCCCCGGCCTGCTGCTAGCGCGTCACCTCATGCGACGGCAGAATGAAACCCCGTTACTCCAGCACGAGGAGAATTCATCACCATGAACCTGATCGTCGAGAACGATGCGGCGCTTGCCACCGAAGAACAGCGTTCGACGCTGCTGATCGCCTATGTGCTTCACATCATCGGACCGTTCACCGCATTCGTGCTCAACGTCGCCGGCCTGATTCTGAATCACATCAAGGCGGCGACCACCACCAACCACTTCATCCGCAGCCATCACTCGTGGATGTTGCGCACGTTCTGGTGGAGCCTGCTGTGGTCGGCGATCAGCGGCGTGTTGTGCCTGATCCTGATCGGCTACCTGGGCCTGCTGGCGGTCGGGGTGTGGTGGATCTACCGCGTCGTGCGCGGGCTGATCAATTATTCCGAGCGGGTACCGATGCCCGCGTAGAGAAACTCAAGCAGCTTCGCGGAACGTATCGACTTTCTGCAACCTGCGGAACACCTTGGCAAAACGCTGCCCGATTTCATTGCCGGCAGGCACGTCCCAGGCGCGGTGATACACCGGCAGGCTGAGCCGGTCGATGTTGTCGGCGCGGCCGGCGTGCTGCGCGCCGAGCAGTTTCAGGTGCTTGATGATGCGGTCGTTCTCGGAATGCACGTCGTAATAGAACGTGCGGATACCGTGGGCATGCGCGGTCAGATGCAGGCAAGCCTGCAGCACGAAGCCGGCACCGCGACCCTGATATTCGTCGGTAATCACGATGGCGACGTCGGCCGCCTGCGGCTCGCCGTTGATGCGTGCGTAACGGGCCAGACCGATGCCCGGCTCATCGGGTTTTTCCAGATTGGCGGCGCCCCAGGCGCTGCGGTTTTCGGGATCGCTGGTCAGCACCTCGGCAATGCGCCCGTCGGTCAACTCGTCCATGCCCTCGAGGAAACGGCGGCGGCGCGCCAGCGCCGACAGCCGCTTGAAGCCCTCGCGCAGACGTGGAGCGTCCTGCGCCTGCAGCGGGCGCACCAGTATCGGCGTGCCGTCATCCAATGGATAACTGAAAACCGGCGGCAGGCGTGGCGTGGTGAATGATTGCAGAAACATGGAAACTCCTGAATTCGAACCGGGCTATTGCAGGTCTAGCGCATCCAGTGGATTGTCCCAGCGTCCGGGATGTGTCGCGAAATCCTCGTCGGTCTGGCTGAAGTCGTCGCTGACGATATCGAGCGCGCCGGAATAATCTTCCGGCGGCGCTGCGGGACGCGCCGCCAGTTCCAGCCAGTTGTCGAAATCGATTTCTTCAAGGGTGCCGTCGAAATGCTGCACCAGCACGATTTCGGCCTGCGGATCGACGCCGACGATTTCAAACGGCTCGCCGTCGGTCTGGTACCAGTTGCCAACGGAAACCTCGCGTAGCCACTCTGCCATTGCGCACCTCCGGCGCCGCGGCGGAAAAACCTGCGACGCAGTTTTGTTGTACGCCTGTTGTCGCGGAGCTTCAAGCCCCAATGCTTTTACGGTATGCGACAACTCGCTGAAAACCTGAGAAGAAGACCCATCGAACCCGCCATTCGTTCAGAATTTCCTGACGAACGGAAAATGGCGCAACGCTAGTGTCGTGCTTCGTAATTAGAGGACATTAGGCGCGAGTGTATTTTTGCGGCTGGCAAGGCGCGACGACGAGCCATAGTCGAACTATGGCGAGGAGGAGCAACGCAGACAGGCGCAAAAAGACGCCGCGAATAAGTTCGATCGATTGCGAAGCACTACGCTAGAGCCGCTGCCGCGCCCGCGATTCGCGACGCTGGTGCATGAGTTTTTCGATTGCCGGCTTGAGGATCAGCGCCATCGCGCTTTCCATCATCGGCCCGGGCACCACCAGGGTTTGCGGGTGCGACTGGAAGGCGCCGTGCAGGCGTGAAATCAGCAGATCGAAATTCGCTTGCAGCCGCGAATGATCGTTGTAGTGCACCACCACCAGGCTTTCTTCGGGCTTGGGAATCTCGCGCACCATGAACGGGTTGCTGGTGTCGACCAGCGGCACGCGCTGGAAATTGATGTCGGTATTCGAGAAC
>JBOICJ010000125.1:0-20278 GCA_050740035.1 Stenotrophobium sp.
GCATTTATGTCTTTATAGCGCCAGCGAAACCAGCTGCCGAAGAAGAACAGCAGAACGGCGCCGGCCAACCAGTACGCCACAACGGTAGAAGTGACCTGACCCATGGAATGCAGCGCGAGAGCGGCTGCAACGATCAAGGCCAAATAGGGCTTGATGTTTCGGGCGCCGGTTGCCAATAACTCCACTGCCAGATGATGCGGATAGGTCTGATGCCGGAGCAGCGGAAAGTCTCGATTGCGCATGTGCCAGCTTAAACATTTTCTGTGAGCTGTTGCCGCTTTTTATGCAGCATCCCCCCAAGGGGGGATTGTTGGTGCTGGTGCATAAAGAATTCAATTCACTCGACACAACCAGTGATGGCGGCTCCTCATGAAAGTATTGAATACTGCGTTTTCTCCATCGATCCTGCAGCCGATGGCGCTGTCGCGCATTGCGATGCTGGCGTTCGCACTGTTGTTGTCGCCTGGGTGGACTCATGCGGCGACACCGGACGTCGGTGACGACAAGGCCTCAGCGATCAAGGGCACGCAAAAAGTGGCGATTGCCGAATTTGGTGTGGAGTTCTACACGCAAATGGGCGGCGGCAGCCATCAGTCCGCGACCTCGGCCTATATCACTTCCAGCTTGCGTGGCGTTGAGGACGGCGACTTCCGGGCCATCGCCGATCAGGCTTATGCCGACACGACAGCCGCGTTGCAGCAAGCAGGTTTCGAAGTGCTGGATCCCGCCGTGTTCGCGGCCGATCCCGGCTATCAGGGGCTGGTACAAAAATACGGCAACGATGCGCCGTACAGCATCAGCGACAGTACCTTCAGCAAAGGCGATCCCTGGTTGAGCGAGGTGTTTACCTCACAAGGGTTGAAGGCGTTTTACTCGGGCAGCAACAAAACCAATCGCGGTGCGGTGAGCCAGCGCTTTGATGCGCAAAACCAGGGGCGCGGCGCCAAGGAAGGCGAACTGGCTAAGTCCCTGGGCGCAACGCTGCTGCATGTGCACTACATCATGGGCTTCGCCACGATCAAAGATCACGGGCACAAGGTCCTGTTCTCTACCGGAAGTGCGAAGGTGAAATCGGAGTGGGGCAGCAATCTGTCCGCCCAGGATACCGAGTGGCAATTCGTCACCGACAGCGGCGCACGCACCTTTACCACCAGTACGCGCCCACGGCATAGCGGCGCAGTGTATCTGGACGTCCCGCTGGTCAGCGATGAAGACATCTACACCGGCCAGAAAACCACCAGCGCACAGCAAAAGCGCAGCGACGGCGTCGCCAACGCCGTGGGCACGACCTTGGGAATCCTTCTGGGCAACAGCACGATCGATTCCACGAAAAAGAAAACCTATGACGTCACACCCAGCAGTGCCGAGGCTTATCGCAAGGACGCAGGTCAGCTGATTGCCACCACTGCGACGGCGTTTGCGAAAGCACTGGGCGCGGCGAAGTAAGTCTCGCGCACTACCCATTTAATCAGGAGCATCTGCATGAAAATCCGCTTAGCCCACCATTTTCGCCCGCTGCGCGGCCCGCTGTCGGCAGTCGCGCTCTGCCTGCTTCTGCAAGGCTGCTGGATCAACGACGACATCAGCGCCGCTGGTGGAATAGCGCCGCCGGGGGCGTCGTCCAGCACGGTCAGCGGCGTCGCCGCCACCGGCGCCGCGATCGGCGGTGGCACCGTCGCACTGCACTGCCGTCATGGCTTCAACACCAGCACGACCAGCGCCAACGATGGCGTGTGGACGGCGACGGTGCTGAGCGACGATCTGCCCTGCGCCGTGCAGGTCAGCGGCGGTACCGTCAATGGTGTTGCCAGCGCTGATACCTTCTATTCGTTCGCGCTCGCCGGTAGCGGCACCGCCACCACTGCCAACATCACGCCGATCAGCGATCTGGTGATGGCGGACGCCGTCGACGCCAGGCTCGATGCGTGGTTCAGCGGCGCGACCGACGAACAGCTGCAGCAGGTCGCAGACGGCATCGACGACACCATCAGCGCCGTCAGCACCGCGCTCGCCGCAGCCGGTTACACGCTGCCGGAAAACTTCGATCCGTTGACCACTGCCATCAGTGCCGGCGACGCGGCCGATATCTACGACCTGCTGCTTGAAGCGTACAAACAGGCGCTGGCCGATGCCGGCACCAGTTATGTCGATGCGCGGAGTGATTACACCGCGGGCGGCGAGCTGCCGGCCGTGGCGTCGGGTGGTGGCAGTGATGAAGTCTCCGGTCCACTCACGGCACCGGTCGCCAGCGATGCGGCGAGCTTCCTTGCGGGTCTGGAAGGCAACTACAAGCTCAAGGTTGTCAGTGCGAGTGGCACCGCCGCCAGCGAATTCGAGGTGGGCGGGGTGTACGCCGTGAAGTTCACGGTGGGGACCAATGACTCGCACTCGGTCAGTGTGACCGGAGCCACACGAACCACCAGTCATCTCTATATCCAGAAGTCGCTGACCGACTACCAAGCCGGGACGACCGAAACGCTGTCGTTCTTCGACAACTTCAACAATACCTGCTGCCAGTACTACATCACCTATACCCCTGATGAGGGTTACCTCACGATCGAGGCGGCCATCGGTGAGGGCCTGGTGAAGCTGGAATCAAAGAAGGGTACGCCGCCGCCTACAGACTCGGAACCATCGGCCGACGCCGGTATCCTCGGCAACTATCTGAAGAACGTCCTGGCCGGCGACTACACGCTGAAGTGCTCGGACAGTAACGGCGCCAGCACGACTTTCGCGTTCACGATCAAGCCGGACGGCAGCAGCACGCTCGACGGCGCGCCGCTGCTCGATGCCGCGCACCCGGGCTCTATCAAGATCGATGGCGCCGGTTCGGCTTCGTCGTCGATGACGGTGAGGTTTTCGCCGTCGGCGGCGCGAAGCGCCTACGCCGCGATCGGCTTCAAGCCCGACGGCACGTTCTACCCGAACAGCGTCCATACCGCCGGCCCGTCGAACGGCACGACGGGCAAGACGCTGATCTGCTACAGCAACACCGGTCACACCGCGCCGCCCACATCGGCGCAGGCCTACACCGCGCTCGGTGGCGCCATCGCCGCGCTCGCGCGCAGCGAGACCCTAAACTGTACGCAGGCCGGTGCGGCTGCTGCGCGCAGCTTCGGTATCAACAGCGACGGTTCGGCCCAGGTCGGCAGCGAGAGCTTCGCGGCAGGCACGCTGATGACGGTCACCGACAACTACCTGTTTGGTACAGGCTCGGGCCGGGTGGAATTTGCCGATACCGTCATCAGCGGCGGCACGGCGACAATCCGCAGTCTGCAGGTCGCGCTGAAAGCCGACCGTGCGACGGCGCAGGTGCTGGTCGGCACCGGACTCGGTCCGAACGACGTCAGCGATTGCAGTCCGTAAGCGGCAGCGGCTGCGAACGAGGCCTGCTTCGGCGGGCCTCGTTGTTTATGGCGCGTCGTCGCGCACGCGCAGGAAGCGTGCGAAACGCGGCACGCCGTTCGCGGTCAGGCCGTTGTAGAGATAGGTGATCATCGTGCCGATCGGCGGCGGATGTTGGCGTTCGGCATCCGACAGTCCGGAGCCGATGCGAAAGCGCAGACCATCCGCGCGTTCGACCTCGATCGCACCGGTCATGCCGCGGTACTTGCCTTTGCCCGGCGTGTAGCCGACGACGCGCGCCTCAGCATCGTCGTGCGGCTTGAACTTGAGCAGGTCGTCGTTGCGTTCGGCGCGATACAACGACGCACCGCGATGCAGGACCACGCCTTCACCACCAGCCGCGACAATCGCGTCGCGTTGTGCAAGCAGCGCGGCAGGCGAGTCGAGGTGGATCTGTTCGACGAGCCGCAGCGTCGCGGACATCGGCTTGGCGAACAAGGCGCGCAAGGCAGCGAGCCGCGCGTCGAAGGTACCGCCCTGCGCAGGCAGGTCGAACACCATCAGGTGCATTTGTCGCCAGGCGACATCGCCGGCATTTGTATTGCGGACGGTCGATGAGGCCCGCTCGAATTTGCCGCGGCCGGCCCAGAGTTCGCCATCGAGCGGCACAGCCGGCCAGCCTTGCGTGAACCAGGCCGGTGCCGCGATGGGTGTGCCGCCGCGCGTCCACAGGCGATGGCCGTCCCAGTAGCCGCGCACCCCGTCGTATTTCTCGCTGACCCAGTACGCCGACAGATCGATGGCATCGCCGACGTGGTAAACGTTGGCCAGCATCAGCGGCGGCGGCTCGGCCGCGTATGCGCAGACGCTGGGCAGACTGCCCAACAGAATAACAATCGCGGCGCGAAATTTACTCAGCATCGTGGTCTCCGATCCGCCGGCGCGTGGCGGCACCGCCAACGCTACGCCTTCCGCGCGCTGCCGACTGAGACTCGGCGCAAGTTTTTTCGGCAGTTGCGGCTGCCGGAAATTCCGCCGTTGCCCGCGCACCAGGTGCCGTCGATAAACAGATGGCCGTGCATGCGTGTCCTCCTCAGAGCGCGGGGAACAGCGCCGGCGTGCGGCCCATCAAACGGTAGGCGACAAGACCGGCCCATTCCTTGAGCCCGAGTTCCAGCTTGAGCATCCGCCACTCCGGCGCAAAGCTCTGGTCCGGCGTGGACAGCGCGCTCAGATAATCGACCGGATAGGCGGTCACCGGCCAGCCTGCGGCGCGAAAACAGCCGATCGCGCGCGGCATGTGCCAGGCCGAGGTCACCAGCAACCAATGTTCGCCAGTGCGCGGCTGCACCAACTGTTTACTGAATACGGCATTTTCCCAGGTGTTGCGCGAACGTTTCTCCAGCATCAGCCGCTGCGGGTCCAAGCCCAGCGATTGCACGAAGGCCGGCACATAATCCGCTTCCGAGTAGCCGTCGCCCAGCAGTTTCGGCGAGCCGCTGGTAAAAACCAGTTTCGCGCCCGGATACTGGCGGGCGAGGGCGACCAACGCGGTGAGGCGGTCGCCGGCGAAGTTGAGTTCGGGCCGACCACGGTCGCGCGATACCGCAATGTCGAGCGCGCCGCCGAGCACGATGATGCCGTCCACCGGCTGCGCCGGCGTCGGTTGCGGGAAGCGGTTTTCCAATGGTCGCAGAACCCAGTCGGGAAGCGGCGTCAGATAGATCGCAAGCTGGAATGCGACGGCGAGCGCGAGCAGTCCGCGCGCCAGCCGCGGCCAGCGGCGCAGCAGCAGAAACGCCAGTAAGGTCAGCAGCAGGAGCAGCATGGCGGGCGTGAACATCGCCCAGAATATTTTTGAGAGGATGAAGGTCATCGGTCAGGGCGACACGGCGCGCATGATGCTGCCGGCCTCGATTCCCGGCGCGGGCGGACAGATCGGGTTCATGCCGGCTGCCGGTTGCCGCCCGCTGCGGGCAGCAGGCGGCGCAGCGGACTGTCCGCCGGGACATAGGGTGCAAGCCGGGCGTAGGGCACCAGGATTTGCGGTTGGCCGGCCGAGTAGGGTGCGATCTCGTAGGACTGATAGCCGAACAGCAGGCCGTTGTGCCGGATGCCGATGTTGCCGGTCGGGGCGATGCCGTTGTCGAAGAACCCGGCGTCCTTGAGCGACTGTGCGGGATCGAGGTTGTACATCTGCCGCGCCGCCTGTTCGATCAATGCCTGAAGTCGTGCGTCGGAAATATTCAGCAGATCCCTGCGCGCAAGAATGTGCTGCGTGGCGACGTCGAGATTGAGAAAGCCGAGATCCGGCATGCCATGTGCGCCGCCGGTGTCGGCGTACAGGGTCTGGGTGATGGACAGCAGGCCGGCGTCGTCGAGGGCGACTTGCGTGTCGCCTTCCAGCGTGCAGCGCATGGTGGTGTCCGCCGGCAGATCGCTGGCGTTGGCAAGACAGCGTTCGATGAAGATTTTTGCGCAACTCTCCGGCGAGTCGGCCTGATTCCCGGTGTCGCTCTTGGGGCAGCGCGCGCCCAGCCAGCCGACGATCTGGCTGTCCATCGCCGGTACGCCGGTCAGGGTGTAAGTCCAGTGCACGTGGATATCGTCGCCGGCGTGGTTGCGGCCGCTGTCGCCTTTGCGGTCCAGCGTCACCGTGTGCAGCCGCAGCATTCCCGCAGCGGACGCTGCGGTGGATGGGATGGCGGGCGGCGGCGGATGATGACGGTAAAACCAGACCGAAACCGCGCCCAGTCCCAGCAGCAGGACGATTGCGGCGAGGAATTTCAGCAGGGCCATGACCGTTCTCCGGAGGCCAGCCGCAGCGGTTCGTTCCGCATCGCGGGAACCTGCACGCCGATCCCATTCAGGTGCTGCTGCGTGTTGAGCGTCATGCTGTCTGAATCTGCATCCGTTTCGACCGAATGCCGGTATTGTAGGGATATCGGCCGCGCACCGGCACAGGCGCCGAGCGGTTTCTTGCGGATTTACCATTGGCCGCTCCGCGAGTGCAGGGCTAAGCTGCGGCATCGCGTGATAATCACCGAATGG
The DNA here is from genome assembly GCA_050740035.1 of Stenotrophobium sp. GTDB lineage: Bacteria > Pseudomonadota > Gammaproteobacteria > Nevskiales > Nevskiaceae > Stenotrophobium. The sequence continues at coordinate 6,397 of JBOICJ010000125.1, forward strand.
CGGGAATACCCATGCTGCGAATTGGTCCGGCCCTTGCGGGCCTGATGCTGACGATGTTGCTGACCGCCTGCGACAGCAGTTCCGTGCCCGTGAACGCCGCGGCCGCCGCTGGCAGCCATGCCTGGGTCGGCCAAGGCTCTGGCGTGTTCCGCGATGCGCAATACGACCGCGGCGAATGGATTTATACCAACGGCATCTGGCAGGCGCGCGGCGCCAATGCCGACGGCCTGCATCGCACCGATTATTACGCGGCGCTGATGCCGCTGCCGACCGATCCGACTTATATCACCCGCGATGTCTATAACGCGGTGACCTACGATTTCTTCGGCCTGCATCGCGCCGCGCACAACGGCGATTACACCCTGCCGCTGGATCACAAGACCTGGCCGGATGGCACCGGCGATCTGGCGGAAGTGCGCCTTGCCGCCGACCGCCAGAATCTGTACGTGCGTTTCCTATGGAATTCCATGCCGCGGCCGGACGCGCAGATCGCCACGCTGACTTTCGCCGCCAGCGGCAGCGCGTCGGCAGCGATGCCGTGGCCGCGCAACGCCAAGTTGTCGAGCGTGTGGACCGCGGCGCTGACGGTGTGGGGCACCGGCGCGGCCTTGCAGACTGCGGACGGCCACGAAGCCGCCGTGCCGGCCAGTGCTGGCGACCACATTACCCAGGTACAGATCCCGCTGAGCCAACTGCCGCCCGCGCCGTGGACACTGACCGGCGGCAGCGGCCTCGATGATCCGCAACAGCCCGGACGCTACTGGGACGTATCGCCCGGTCTCGCCACGCAGAACGCCACCGGCAGCGGTGCGCTGACGGTGCCGACCAATGTCTGGGACTTGCTGTTCGCGCAGGACACGCCGTGGACTTTCGACGAGCGCCGTCAGGCCGATGACCTGGCCGCGGGTAACGTCAGTGCCGACAGCGCCGAAGTCGATCTGGCGAAGCTGCAATCCGCGCAGACCGAACTTGCACCGCTGCGCACCGGCGATTTCTCGGTGATGTTCGCCAGTCGGCTGTTCGAGGCCGACGGCATTACCCGCAGCAGCCAGGGCGCGCTGCCGGTGCCGCTGCCTTCGAGCGTGACGCTGCCGGTCGGTGCGCCGGACATCAACGTCAGTTATTTCTACACCGGCCGTTTGCAGACCTACTCGATGCACGTCCCGGCCGGTTATTCCGCCAGCGGTGCGGCGTACCCGCTGATCGTCTACCTGCATGGTTTCACCGGGCTGCCGGAAGAGCCGTTCTACTGCCCGGTGGGGCTGGTGCCGATGGCGGACCAGAACGGCTACCTGTTCGCCTCCGTGCTTGGACGCGGTGACTACACCTATCTCGGCGAGGGCGATCTCGACGTGCTGGAAGTGATCGCGGACGTGTCGCGGCGCTATCACGTCGATCCCGACCGCATCTATCTGATGGGACATTCGATGGGCGGCTACGGCACCAATAATGTCGGCACGCATCATCCCGACCTGTTCGCCGCCATCGCGCCAGCGGAAGGCACCGACTCCGCCGACCTCTATGCCAACCTGCGCAACCTGCCGTGGTTTGAAATGACCGCGGATGAGGATCTCGACGTGCTGGCGCAATCCGCCAATGCGCTCTACAAATCGCTGTCTACTGCCGGGTACGATGCCACCCTGCTCGAATACCGGCTCAAGACCCACGAATATTCTTCGATCTACGACACCTTGCCGCGCCTGTTCCGGTTCTTCGCCGCGCACAAGCGCAACGCCAATCCAGCGGTGGTGTCCTACACCCGCGTGCACAACGAAGACCGCGTCGACCTGGGCCTGATCTACGACGGCGCTTACTGGCTTTCCGGCCTGCGCGCCGCCGATCAAACGAAGACGGCGAACGTCACGCTGGAGTCCGATGGCATCGCGCATGTCGTGCCCGATCCATCGAGCGCCGTGCGCACCGAACAGCAGGTCGATGAAGGCGGCCCCAGCGGCCGCACGCTGGCTGATCTCAAGCAGACCGTACCCAACACCGCGCCCGCATCCGTTGTTGGTAACACGCTGCATATCACCGCGACCAACGCCGGCACGATGACAGTTGATCTCAAGCGCACGAGCCTGACAGTGGACAGCACGGCTCTGACCATCAGCAGCACCGCCGATACGCCCTTGCTATTGAAACTCGCGGGGGTTGCTTCCGCGAGCGTTACCGTCAGCGTGGACAACCAGCCGGCATCCGCGCTGGCGGTGGATGCCGGAATCGTGGCGGTGCAGATTCCGGCGGGGACACACCAACTGACACTGACGGGTCAGTAAGCCGACACATGAGTTGGTGCCCTCGGTGCGAATCGAACGCACGACCTGCCGCTTAGGAGGCGGCCGCTCTATCCACTGAGCTACGAAGGCATGGGGTACTGCAATGCGGCGCGAATGATAAGGTAAGTCCTCGCGCTTTAGCGACAAGACGGGTCGATTCCAGCGGTGACATAGGCAGTTTTCAGACTTATCAAGCTTGTTTTAATTAGTTTGCGATTTTCTTGTTTTCGTTGAATTTTCGCGTTAGCATCCGGCTAACTGAACGGAGTGCGCCGCGTATCTGTGCGCGGCAGCGGGGGAGTCCATGCGCAAGTCGAACATCTTGAATCTCTTCGGGGCCATGCTGGCCATGACCATGCTCGCCGGTTGCGGCGGCGGGGCTTCGTTTAACACATCGGGCGGTACGCTTGGTGGCAGCAGCAGTTCAGGCGGCAGCAGTTCCAGTGGTGGTAGTTCAGGCGGCAGCACAGTTGCAACGCCTGCACATATCAGCATTGTCAGCAGCAGCCCCACAATCAGCGCAACAAACCCGACGGCTACCATCACCGCAACCGTCACCGATAGCAACAATGTCACGATTACCGGCGCAACGGTTGCATTGACAGCCAGTTGCAAGGATTCGGGGGGGGGTGCGACTTCAAACTGTGGAGCCTTGACGGTGAGCAGCACGACCACCGATGCCAGCGGCAATGTGACGGCCACATTGAGTCAGGGCAGCGCGGCGGGTGGTGACACCATTACCGTAAAAGCGACGACTGGCAGTGTGACGCCTGTGACGACTGATATTGCGGTTACCGCGACGCCGGTTCTGAAGCTGGGCATTTTAGATTCATCCACTGGAGCGTTTACCTCTGGCGCAATCGCCATAGGGCAGACTCCGTTGGCCGCAGCAGGCAATTCCGGTTTGACCGTGAATATCGTAGATACGGCCAACCACAATACGCCCTTTCAGGGTTCGGCCACGGTGACGTTCACTTCCCCCTGCCAGAGCGCCGGAACCAGCCAGATTACTTCTCCCGTGACGACAACCACGGGTACGGTGAACAGCAACTATGTTGCAAAGGGTTGCAGCGGGAACGATGTCATCACCGCAACGGCAGTGGCTAGCGGCACGACATTACCGACTGCGTCCGGCACCATCAATGTGCTGGCGGCAACGCTTGGGGGCATACAGTTTGTGTCGGCGACTCCGAATGTGATCGGATTGTCCGGCACTGGACAAAACACCTCGTCAGTCGTGGTCTTCAAGGTGGTGGACGCTTCGGGCAATCCGGTCATAGGTGCGCCAGTCACTTTTTCACTCTCGACGAGCGTTGGAGGCATTACGTTTACGCCGACTTCCGCAAATAGCGATGGTAGCGGCAACGTCCAGACGACGGTAAATGCCGGTACGGTGCATACACCAGTGCAGGTGATTGCGACAACGACCGCGGGTGGGATCACCAAATCCACCCAATCAAACAATCTGATCATTTCCGTCGGCAAGCCTTCGCAAAATGGATTCTCACTGAGCGCGGCTTCGCTCAACATCGAGGGCAATAATATAGATGGGACAACGACCACGATTACTGCGCGTCTGTCGGATCGTTATAACAACCCGGTGCCGGATGGCACACCGGTGAGCTTCGTCGCCGAATGCGGGCACATTGATGCGGGCTGCACGACGACCAATAGCGTCTGCACCGTGACCTATACCAGCCAGAGCCCACGCACGGCCGATCTGTTTTCCCAGCACGGAAACATGAATGACCAGAGTAATGCTGATGCTTTTGCACTCGGCAACAACGATCACCGCTGCTCGATTCTGGCCTACGCCAATGGTGAAGAAAGTTTCAATGATGCCAACGGCAACGGCTTGTACGACACCGGCGAATTTTTCGTGGCACGCCCGGAGCCGTTTGTGGATTCGAACGAGGATGGCACATTCAATCTGAATGGTTCGCCGCATCCTTCCGACGAGACCTTCATAGATTTCAACAGTGACGCCGCCTGGAATAACCCGGTCAGCAGCCTGTTTGTGGGCTTGCTGTGCAATAGCCCAGCCAACGCCAATCCGGCGAATCCTGGCACCTGTCCAGGGGGTAGTTCGCTCAATGTGTTCAAGAATCTCACGGTTGTGCTGGCAAGCGGTGCCGCACGCATAGGACTCGCGAATCCAACGCCTGCCAACAATGGCGCCATTGCGAATCCGCCATTGGGCTTGCCAAGTGCAACTGTTGCATCGAAGGGTGCATATCCGTTTACGGTTCTGGTGACAGATACCGCAGGTCAGCCCATGCCTGTCGGCACAACGGTGGTTGTAACGACCTCATTCGGTTCTGTGGGCACCCCAAGCTCGTTCAACGTTGCCAACTCCAGTGCAGATACGGTCGAGACCGATCCTACAGGAGTGACTTATCCAGTGGCCGTGGCGGGTCTGACTGCATTCCCTTTCTCTGTGACGGGGCCGGGAACAGGCGGTTCTGGAGTGGTCACTGTCACCGTCACAAGCCCCGGCGGACTGGTGACGGTGAGCAGCTTCAGCTTCACCGAGAGTTAAATTTTAAAGGCGCGGTTCATGCCGCGCCTCTCTTTGAGCTGTGTTTTTACTCGGCGTTCTTCTCGCGCCGTTGTAACAATCACGCCGAGAGCAGTTGCCCCAACCCGACCACCAGCGCGATCAGGCCGATGCCGATGCGTTGCTCCACGTTGGGTCTCTGGCGCTGGATGCTGTCAGTGATTTCCTTGCAGAGGCGTGCGTGCATCAGGCTGAGCCTGCGGATGTGATCGCGACGATGTTTTGTGCTGACAGCAACATTTTGAACCACGGTGCCTATTCGGCCCTGAGGGACGGGATTTTTGCCCGCCACAGGAGTTAAGGCATCATTTGTGGCATCATATGATGCTTATAGTTCCACGGCACAGAGAGGCGGCGATCATGCGCACGACCATCAACCTTGACGATCAATTGTTTGAAGAGGCCCGCAACTTGACTGGGATGCAGGAGCGGGTGGCCTTGGTTCATGCGGGATTGCGGGCTTTGATCGAGCGCGAAAGTGCGCGCCGATTGGCGCGACTCGGCGGCAGCGAGCCGCAGTTGCGGCCGGTGCCGCGGCGGCGACACGAGACGGCATGATCCTGGTCGATACCTCAGTCTGGGTCGATCATCTGCGAGCCGGTGATCCGGCGGTTGCTGCGGCGCTGGAGCGTGGCGCTGTGCTGATGCACCCATTCGTGATCGGCGAACTGGCATGCGGCAACCTCAAGAAACGCAGCGAGGTTCTGTGGTTACTCGCTGAATTGCCTGCCGCCCCGGTGGCTACAGCGCAGGAAGCCCTGACATTCATCGCGCGTCATGCACTGATGGGGCGCGGCATCGGCTATGTCGATGTTCATCTGCTGGCCGCAGTCGCCTTGGCCGGCAGTGGCGCGCGATTGTGGACTCGTGATCGGCGTCTCGCGGCAGTGGCAACACAACTGAAATTGAGCTTGTCCGAGCCCAAATAATTCCAATGCCCAATAGAAACCGAAATTATTTCCGTCATGCCCGCGTAGGTGGGCATCCAGTTTTTCTCCGAGAATACCTGTGTGAACTGGATTCCCGCCTACGCGGGAATGACGACAAATTTATTTCAGTTTTTAACGCGATCTGGAATAAGCCACTGTGCCCGCAATGATCAGCGAGATTACGTAGCCTTTACTTGCCGGTGTTTTTCTCGCGCCGCTGCAAAAACCACGCGGTAACGAGCTGCCCCAATCCGACCACCAACGCGATCAGGCTGATGCCGATGCGCTGTTCGAGGTTGGTTTTCTGTGACTGGATGCTGTCGGTGATTTCCTTGCGGAGACGGGCGCGCATGAGGCTGAGTTCGGCTTCATTGGCGGGTTGCAGGTTGGGGCCGCGGTGTTGCAGATCGAGTTGCAGGTTGAGCTGGGTGGAGGCGTCGATGTCGGCGGCGCTGTACTTGGGCAGGTTGTAGTACTGATTGCCGAAGTAGAGCGTCAGCCCCAGTCCTGCGCTGAACACCAGCAAGGGGAAGAACGGCGCACGCCGTCGTGGCAGGGATTGGGGGGGCATCATGGTCTTGCACCGTCTGAAAGTACGTGGAGAACGTCACCCGCTCTGCGGGATGACTTCGGAAAATACGTTATAAAATATATAATAATAATATTACAATATAATATTTTATAACAAATTGATGGCGCGCCCGGACAGAGCGGGTGGCGAGCCTGTGGCCAGTTTCGAGCCAGGACTGAACGATCTCACGCGTTGACGGACCTCAGCGTGTGGACAGAGCGGCGGGCTCGGTGCCGGGGGCGTCGATTACGGTCGAGGGCTCGTTGACCTGGTAACCCTGGATATAGTTGACGCCCATTTGCCACAGCCGCGCCATGACGTTGGCGTCCTCGACATGGCAGACGATGGTTTTCATCTTGTGCTGCTGCGCCACTTCCATCAACGCGCTCATTTTCTTGAACGTGTCCTTGTCGTTGAACTGGCGGGTGAACGCGGGGCTGAATTTGAGGTAACTGGCAGGAATGTGACCCAGCAACTGGGCGGAGTTCGTGCCGGTTCCGAAATAGTTGATGCTGATGCCCGCCCCGAGTTCGCGCAGACCGGCGGCCAGAATCTTGGCCTTGCGGATGTGGTTCTGCAGGCGCAACTCATGCAGTTCAAACACGAGTTCGCCGGGCTTCAGCGGCCGGGCTTTCAATGCCTCGGTCAGCCAGGCCAGGAAACCTTCGGCGTCCTTGAGCGTGCTTTCGGAAAGCTTGAGCAGCAGCGATGGCGGCTCTGCCGTATCGGCGGTTTTTGCAAGCATGGCGAGCACGCCCGCCGTGCTCCAGCGATCGAGGATCGGCATCAGGCCGAATTTCTCAGCCGCAGGGCGGAATTCCGAGGCCTGCAGTTCGTTGCCGTTTTCATCGACCATGCGCAGCAGCACATCGTGGTGCGGACGCGATTCGCCTTCGAGGCTGGCGATCGACTGCAAGACCAGCCGCATGCGATTCTGGTCCAGCGCCTTCTTCACCATCGCGGCACGGCGCGCTTCTTCGCGCTCGGTGGCGGACGATTTGGCGGTCGGCCCCAGCACCTGCGAAAGACGTCCGCCTTCGGCCGAGAGCTTGCGCGCCGTGCGGACCAGGTCGGTCAGGATGGTTTCGATCTGCTCGTCGCCCGCGATCGGGTAGAGCGCGATGCTGATGGTGAGATGGGCTTCATGTCCGCGCGTGGCAAAAATCTGTTTGGCGCATTCGCGGCACAGCAGCTCCCCCAGCGGCTCGAAGTCGGTGATGTTCGGGCGGCTGACGATGGCGGCAAGCTCGCCGGTGGAGAACCGGAACAGCTGATCCTTCGGCGACAGGCGCGCCCGCGTCCACTCGGTCAGTCGCGCGACGGCTTCTTCAGCGTCGTGGAAACCCAGGCGCTGTTCCACGCCCGCATAATCATCGACCGACAGGAACATCGCCGTCCGCATCTGTTTCTGTGCGGTCTGCGCCTGCGCGCTTTTCAATGCCGCCGCCAGGGTTTCCAGGAACATCATGCGGCCGGAGGCCGGAGCGCTGCCGCCGGCATTTGCGGAAACCGTCGCGCGCACCAGGATTTCGGTCTGGGCCTCGCCGTTGACGCTATGGCGTCTGAACTCGGCCTGCGCGCTGCTGACCATGCCGTCCTTCTGCAGGAACCCGCAATCGAGCGCCTTGTCTTCGGTCTTGCCTTTGCTGAGCAGCTTGAGATGCTCTTTGATCGCGGCCTGGAAGTCCGGGCTGATGATGTCCATCAGCGGCATGCCGGTCAGGTCATCCGGATTTTCGTATCCCAGCAGCGTGGCGAACGAGGGATTGATGTCGCAGAGAATGCCCTCCTGCGCGTGGGCGACGGCGTCGGTGCTGCCGGCCAGCAGCTGCTTCTGCCGGACCTCGAAGTCGTCGAGTCGCATGCGCGCGGTTTCGAGCTCGCGCACGCTGTGCTGATGTGCCAGCTCGCGCAGGCAGACCATCTGCAGATGGCGCAGATGGCGCGCATCCTCACAGGAGACCTGATCGCGCGCGCCAGCGGCCAGTGCATCCAGTGTTCCTTCTGCGGTGTAGCGTGCGGTGAGCGACAGGATCGGCAACTGCGGGCACAGCCGCGTGACCACGCTGACCACATCCCTGAGCGGGGCGGCCTCCATGCCCTCGCTGCACATCAGCAGTTGCGGCGGACTGTGGTTGAGAACGTCCTCGAGATCGGCGAGACCGGATATCCAGTGTGACCGGATCGGGTAACCGGTATTGCGAAGATGGCTTTCGATGCGCTTGCCGATGTTCTCGGACGGGCTAATCACGAGCAGCACCGTGGTGGCGGATTTCGTCGCCACCGGCCCTGCGTCCTTGCCGGGCAAGCCGTTCACCATGCCACCTGCGTCTTGGCCGGCGCACCCGCGACCTCGCGGACAAGACGGGGCAGCAGATAGCCCGGCAACCGCGAACTGAGCTCACGCATCAACATGCTTGCTGTCTCCTCCGGCACTTCAAAATGAGCGGCCCCCTGCACCCGATCCAGCAGGTGCAGATAGTAGGGCAAGACGCCGCACTCAAACAGTCTTTGCGACAAATTTACCAGTGTTGCCGCGTGATCGTTGATCCCGCGCAGCAGAACCGTCTGATTGAGCAGCGGGATGCCCGGATTGTGCAGCCTGCCCAGCGCCAGAGCAACATCCGCATCCAGTTCGTTGGCATGGTTGACGTGCAGAACGATGATCTTCTGCAGCCGTCCCCGCTTGAGCCACGCCAGCAGGTCATCGTCGACGCGCTCCGGCAGGACGATGGGTTGACGGGTATGGATGCGCAGGCGGCGCAGATGGGGGATCGCGTCCAGCGCCTCCGACAGTTCCGCCAGCTTTTCATCCGACAGCGACAGCGGGTCGCCGCCGGAGAGAATGGCCTCCTCGATCGAGGGGTCGGCCGCCAGCACGGCCAGCGCCTCGCGCCAGTGATTGCGCGCGGCCAGACTGTCGCCATAGGGGAAGTGCCGGCGGAAACAGTAGCGGCAGTGCACCGCGCAGGCGCCGGTGGCGACGATCAATGCGCGGCCATGATATTTGTGGATGACACCGCCGTGCTTGAGTTTGTGCAGGTCGCCGACGGCGTCTTTGGCAAAGCCCGCAACTTCCAGGTCTTCCCGGTATCCGGGCCAGATTTGCCGGAACAGAGGGTCGGCGGGATCGCCTTTGCGCATGCGCCCGGCAAACCCGCGCGGCACGCGCAGGGGAAAGTCGCGAGTGCGTGCCAGTTGCAGGTCCGGGTGGTCGGGCGGCAGTTCGAGGTAATCCAGCAGTTCGGCCGGGTCGCTAAAGGCGTCGCGCAGGACGTGTTGCCAGCGCGGTGCGGCTTGCTGACGGGGGAGGGTAGGTTTAGGTATCATGCGCGCCGCATTGTGCCACCGGGGTGGCGCGGGCAACAGTCACTAACTCTTTAGCTCAAAGGCGAAACTTATGGCTTCTGTCAGCACCAACGAAATGAAGGCCGGCACCAAGCTGCTGATCGACGGCGAACCGTATTCCGTCATCGACAACGAATACCGCAAGCCCGGCAAGGGTCAGGCCACCAACTGCATCCGCATCCGCAACCTCAAGAACGGCCGCGTGATCGACCGCACGCTCAAGTCCGGCGACACGCTCGAAGTGGCGGACATCGAGGAAGTCGAGATGCAGTATCTCTACAACGACGGTGAGTTCTGGCACTTCATGAACCCGGCGAGCTTCGAGCAGATACAGACCAGCAAGACCGCCGCGGAAGAAGCCGCGCAGTGGATCAAGGGCGAGGAAACCTGCCGCGTGCTGTTGTTCAACGGCATCGCCATCAGCGTCACCGCGCCCAATACCGTGACCCTGCAGATCACCGAGACCGATCCGGGTCTGCGCGGCGATACTTCCGGCGGCGGCGGCAAGCCGGCCAAGCTGGAAACCGGCGCGGTGGTGCGCGTGCCGCTGTTCGTGCAGCAGGGCGAAATGATCAAGTGCGATACCCGAACCGGCGAATACCTGTCGCGTATCGGAAAATAAATCAATGAACGGTGAGGGCGGCGGCTGGCGTCCCAGCGCAACGCTGAAAACCCTCAAGGCGCGGACGGAGATGTACGGTTCCGTCCGCGCTTTTTTTTCGGCGCGCGGTGTGCTGGAAGTGGATACGCCAATCCTCTCGGCCCACGCAACTGTCGACCGGCATATTGAAAGTTTTGCCGTTGCGTCTCCCGCCCTGTGGCTGCAAACCTCGCCCGAGTTCGCGATGAAGCGCCTGCTCGCCGCCGGCAGCGGGCCGATCTGGCAGATCAGCCACGTGTTCCGCCGCGAGGAATTGGGGCGCTATCACAATCCGGAATTCACCTTGCTGGAGTGGTACCGGCCGGGGTTCGACCATCATCGGTTGATGGACGAGGTCGAAGAATTGCTGCATGCCTTGGGTGTTGCTGGCGCGTCCTTCGAGCGGCTGACTTACCGCGAGGCGTTTCAGCGCTACGCCGGACTGGACCCTTTCACGGCCGGTCTCGACCAGCTCGGCAGTCAGGTGCCAGTGGACAATGTTTCCGCGCGGCAGGCGCAGGATCGCGATTTCTGGCTCGACATCATCATGTCCGCGCGTGTCGGCCCGCAGCTTGGCGTCAAGGCGCCGGTTTTCCTGCATGATTTTCCGGCGACGCAGGCGGCGCTGGCGCGTGTGCGCAGCGGCGTGGCGGAGCGCTTTGAATTGTTCTGGCAAGGCATCGAACTGGCCAACGGTTTCCATGAGCTGACCGATGCCGATGAGCAGCAGGCACGCTTCGAAGCCGATCAGATCTGGCGCAAGGAACGCGGCCATGCGGTGCCTCCGTTTGACCGGAATCTGATCGATGCCTTGCACAGCGGCTTGCCGCCCTGTGCCGGCGTTGCGCTGGGGCTGGATCGCCTGTTGATGCTGCAACTGCAATTGCCGGATGTCGCCAGCACGCTGGCGTTCGACGCCAGCCGCGCATAAATCGGTTGATTCCGGAGCGACGCTACAACAGGCTGGCGAGCGCCGCCGGCAGCGCATAGCGCTTGCCGGCAAACAGCGAATTAAGCAGACGCGTTAACCACGGTCGCGAGCTGTTGAATTTGCGTGGGATGGCAAACACGCCTCTGGGACTGCGTTCGAGGTCGAAGCCTTCCAGCGTCGCGGTGAGAGATTCCTTCTCGCCATCCAGCAGTGCAGTCAGTGTCACATGCTTGTTGCGCGTGTTGACGCGGCACAGGGTGATTTCGCCGTAGGCCGCCAGCCGGTCGTTCAGATAGGCCTTGAGCGCCAGTGCCAGCGCTGCGTCCTTGACGTCATTCAGCATCAGAGGACGTCGGAGGCGTGTGCCGCCAGCCGCGAACGTTCGCCGCGCGCCAGCGTGACATGCCCGCCGTGTGGCCAGCCCTGGAAACGATCAACGACGTAGGTGAGGCCGGAAGTGGTTTCCGACAGATACGGCGTGTCGATCTGCGCGAGGTTGCCCAGGCAGATCATCTTGGTGCCGGGGCCGGCGCGGGTGATCAGCGTGCGCATCTGCTTGGCGGTGAGATTCTGCGCCTCGTCGAGAATCACGTAGCGGTTGAGGAAGGTGCGGCCGCGCATGAAATTCAGCGAACGGATCTTGATGCGCTTGGACAGCAGGTCGTTGGTGGCGGCGCGCTCCCAGTCGCCGGCCGGTGCCTGCGTCAGCACTTCGAGGTTGTCCATCAGCGCGCCCATCCACGGCGTCATTTTTTCTTCTTCGGTGCCGGGCAGGAAACCGATGTCTTCGCCGACCGGCACGGTGACGCGGGTCATGATGATTTCACGGTAGCGGGTTTCGTCCATCGTCTGCGCGAGGCCGGCGGCGAGCGTCAGCAGCGTCTTGCCGGTGCCGGCGGCGCCCAGCAGCGTGACGAAATCGACGTCCGGGTCCAGCAGCAGGTTCAGCGCGAAATTCTGCTCACGGTTCTTGGCGTGGATGCCCCACACCGAATTCTTGCCGTGGCGGTAGTCGTGGATCACGCGCAGATTGGCAACGTCCGCGTTGATCGACTGCACGCACAATTCCAGCCCCTGCTCGGAATCGTCCGGCATGTAGAGGAACTGGTTGACGTGCCATTTCTTCACTAGCGGCCCCTGGATGCGATAGCAGGCGCGGCCGGATTTGTCGTGCCAGCTTTCCATGGTACTGCCGTGCGTCGACCAGAAATTGGCCGGCAGTTCGGTGTAACCGTTGTAGAGCAGCTTGAGATCGTCGAGGACCTGATCGTTGTGATAATCCTCGGTCGGCACGCCGACGATCGCCGACTTGATGCGCAGGTTGATGTCCTTGCTGACCAGGATCACCGGACGGTTGCCGTGCTTGGCCTGCAGGCCCATGGCGGTGCGCAGGATGTTGTTGTCGGCCTTGTGGCCCGGCAGCACGTCGCCGATCGCCGCGTCGAGGGTCTCCGTCTGGAAATACAGGCGGCCGGTGGCGGCGCTGCCGTTGCCGCGTGCGGCGTGGTGCTGGATCGCCGGCAGCGGCAGGCCTTCCTCGATCTGCGCATGGTTCTTGTCGCGCATCAGTTCTTCGAGAAAGCGGCTGGCCTGGCGCGCGTTGCGCGAGACTTCGCTGGTGCCTTTCTTGGCGGCGTCGAGCTCTTCGAGCACGAACATCGGCAGGAACAGGTCGTGTTCCTCGAAGCGGAAAATGCTGGAAGGGTCGTGCATTAGCACGTTGGTATCGAGAACGAAGAGTTTGCGTCGCGAGGCGGCTTTGGCGGTCATTTTGAGTCCACCCGCTGTGGCGGGTTGTCGTGGAATGATTGTTATAATTTATTTAATATATAAAATATTAGTATCTAATTTATAACATTATTATCGATGCAGAAAGCAAGAGCGGGTGGCCGAGTTTATGGATAAAACCACCCCAAACAAAAACCCCCGGCCGCCAGCGTCCAGGGGTGGTGAAGAAAGACTGGATACATCAGCGATCAAAGGGCGTGCACCGCGGCCAGCACTTCCGAGGCATGACCCTTGATCTTGACCTTGCGCCAGCACTGGCGCAGCACGCCTTTGCCGTCGAACAGCCAGGTGCTGCGGTCGATGCCCATGTATTTGCGGCCGTACAGGCTTTTCTCGACGATGACGCCCATGGCGTCGCAGAGCGCCTGCTCGGTGTCGGCGATCAGCGGAAACGGAAAACCAAACTTGGCGATGAAATTCTCGTGCGAGCGCAGGCTGTCGCGCGAGACGCCGACGATGTCGGCACCGGCCTTGACGAAGTCGGCGTGCAGGTCGCGGAAATCCTGACCTTCCTGCGTACAGCCCGGTGTGTTGTCCTTCGGATAGAAATACAGCACGAGCTTGCGGCCCTTGTAGCTGCGCAAGGCGATGTCCTGGTCTTTGCCGCCGCTGGCGGGCGTCATTGAAGAAGCCTTGGAGCCGCCCGCACTTGCGCTTGGCGCGGCGCTGGGGAGGGTGAGATCGGGAATGCGGTCGCCAACTTCGAGGCTCATCAAGTGCTCTCAGGTTTTAATGGGATCAAGCATGCCATCGGCATTGAGGTCATCGCAAAGATCCATGAACGATTCGCGCAGCGCCTGCGGATGCTGATTGACCGGCACATGCAGCACCATCTGCACGCT